>CALAHL010000854.1 GCA_937891725.1 uncultured Rhodospirillaceae bacterium
CGACGACAGCAGCAAACTCGTCTCGGTGTTGGCGATGCCGTCGATGGTGCGGACGGTGGCGAGGGTGCGGTCGAACGCCTCCAGGCTTTCCACCTCCAGCTCGGCGACGATGTCCCAGCGGCCGTTGGTGGAGTGCAGGGCGCGGATCTCGGGCAGGCCCTGCAGGCGGCGGAGCACCAGGTCGGTGCGTCTGCCCTCGACCTCGACCAGCATGATCGCGCGCACCCGGCCCGCCGCCTCGTGATCCCGCAGCCGGATGGTGAAGCCCTGGATCACCCCGTCGGCCACCAGCCGGTCGATCCGCGCCCGCACCGTCGCCCGGCTGGCCCCCAGATCGGCCGCGAGCGTCGAGATCGGCGCCCGCGCGTCGGTCCGCAGCAGCGCGATCAGCCTCCGGTCCAGATCGTCCATCCGCAGCCCTCCAGGCCTGGGCGTGTCACTTTGTACAGTCGAGCTTAGCAAACTGCGCGATCGGACCCAACACATTGGCAAGACTCCGACTATTCGGCACCAGCGGCGTCGGTCATCCTTGAACCTGTCGGGACCGGGCTAACCTGACTCCTAAGCCCGCAAAACCGTTTCCGACCCGAAGGACCCGACCCATGACCGATCTCAACACCGCAGCCGATCCCGCTGCCGAGCCGACCCCGACCCGCACCCCGGTGGTCGCGGACCAGCCCGCACCCGCCAACGATGCGGGAGCCGGGCAGGCGATCTCGCTGCTCGGCGTGCCGATGCAGGACGGCGCCGGCCACAAGGGCGGCATCATGGGTCCCGACGCGCTGCGCACCGCCGGCATCGCCGAGCGGCTGCGGCAGATCGGCCATGACGTGATCGATCTGGGCAATGTCGCACCGGGTTTCGCGGGGGCGGTCGAGATCCCCGGCAACGCGCGCCATGCCGACGCCATCGCCGGCTGGTCCCGCGCCCTGTCGCGCGCGGCGGTCGAGGTGATGGCGGGCGGCCGGCTGCCGGTGTTCCTGGGCGGCGACCACGCGCTGTCGATGGGCACGGTGAACGGGGTCGCCCGGCACTGGGCGGATACGGGGCGGGAGCTGTTCGTGCTGTGGCTCGACGCCCATGCGGATTTCAACACCCCCGCCACCAGCCCGTCGGGCAACATGCACGGGATGCCGCTGGCGCTGCTGTGCGGCGAGCCGGGGATGGAGGCGGTGTTCGGCGACGCACCGACCGTCACCGTCGATCCCGCCAATGTCTTCATGCTGGGCATCCGGTCGGTCGACGCGGGCGAGCGCGCGCTGGTCGCCGAGCGGGGCATCACCGTCTACGACATGCGCCGGGTCGACGAGTTCGGCGTCTCGGCCTGCATGCGGGAGCTGATCGAGATCGTCGAGGCCCGCGACGGGGTGCTGCATGTCAGCCTGGACGTGGATTTCCTGGATCCCTCGATCGCCCCCGGCGTCGGCACCACCGTGCCCGGCGGAGCGACCTACCGGGAAGCCCATCTGATCATGGAAATGCTCAACGACAGCGGGCTGGTCGGCTCGCTCGACGTGGTCGAACTCAACCCCTTTCTCGATGACCGCGGGCGCAGCGCCGTGGTGCTGTCCGAGCTGGTGGCAAGCCTGTTCGGCCAGACCGTGCTGGACCGTCCCGCCCGCCTGAAACCCTGGAGGAGCTGATCATGAACGCCCACACATCAACCACCGCCACCATTCCGTCGGCCGACAGCCTGATCGCCACCGAACAGGCGCTCGGCGCCCACAACTACAAGCCGATCGACGTGGTCCTGACCAAGGGCGAGGGTGTGTGGGTCTGGGACACCGACGGGACCAAGTATCTGGATTGTCTGTCGGCCTATTCCGCGGTCAACCAGGGCCACTGCCATCCGCGCATCCTGGAGGCGATGGTCTCCCAGGCCCAGCGCCTGACCCTGACCTCCCGCGCCTTCCGCAACGACCAGCTGGCCCCGTTCTACGAGGAGCTGGCGGCGCTGACCGGCAGCCACAAGATCCTGCCGATGAACTCCGGCGCCGAGGCGGTGGAGAGTGCGATCAAGGCGGTCCGCAAATGGGGCTACGAGGTGCGCGGCGTGCCGGAGAACCAGGCCGAGATCATCGTGTGCTCGAACAACTTCCACGGCCGCACCATCGGCGTCGTCGGGTTCTCGACCGATCCGACCGCCCGGACCAATTTCGGCCCGTTCGCGCCGGGCTTCAAGGTGGTCCCGTTCGGCGACCTGACGGCGTTCGAGGATGCTGTCACGCCGAACACCGTCGGCTTCCTGGTCGAGCCGATCCAGGGCGAGGCCGGGGTGATCATCCCGCCCCAGGGCTATTTCCCGGCGGTGCGGAAGCTGTGCACCGATCACGGCATCACCCTGATCCTGGACGAGATCCAGACCGGTCTGGGCCGCACCGGCAAGCTGCTGGCGGAATCCCATGAGGGGATCGAGGCCGACGTGACCCTGATCGGCAAGGCGCTGTCGGGCGGCTTCTACCCGGTCTCGGCGGTGCTTTCGAATACGGAGGTCCTGGGCGTCCTGCAGCCGGGGCAGCACGGCTCCACCTTCGGCGGCAACCCGCTGGCCTGCGCGATTGCCCGGGCGGCCCTGAAGGCGCTGGTCGAGGAGGGCATGATCGAGAACTCGGCCAAGATGGGGGCCTATTTCATGGAGCGGCTGCGGGCGATCCGCTCGAACAAGGTGCGGGAAGTGCGCGGGCGCGGGCTGATGCTGGCGGTCGAACTGCATCCCGAGGCCGGCGGCGCCCGGCGCTACTGCGAGGCGCTGCGCCGCAAGGGCGTGCTCGCCAAGGACACCCACGAGACCACCATCCGCATCGCCCCGCCGCTGGTGATCACCGAAGACCAGGTCGACTGGGCGATCGAGCGGTTCGAGGCCGTGCTTGGAGGAATGGAGATCTAAGCGGCCCGGCACAATCGATGAGCGGTCCAATTCCGTTAAATTCTTGTAAAGGGTATTCGGTTATCATGTTTTACTGATGCTGTTTTACCTGCGAGTTTCACGGATTTTCAATGTCGGGCACGCCGCTGTTCGTTTCCCTGTTCAACAATCTTGCGGTGTTCGTGGTTGTTGTTGCGGCATATGGGCCGCTTTGCCGATGGCTCGAGGCAAGACGCCGCGGCTATCGTGACCTTGGCATCGGTGTGCTCTTCGGCCTGGGGGCAATTGCCGGCATGTTCGCGGCGAGCCCGATCGCCGACGGCGCGCATGTCGATCTTCACAATGCCTTCGTGATCTTGAGCGGCGTGCAGGCCGGACCAATCGGCGCGGTCGTAGCGGCGATCTTCACCGCCGTCTACCGAGTCCATCTGGGCGGCGCAGGACTGCCGGCCGGGCTGGCCGCGCTCAGCATATCCGCTCTGGCCGGCATCCTCATCTGGCGATTTCGGCTGTTCCGACGCGGGGTTCGCTGGGAGCTGCTGGCCTCGGCGATAAGCGCTCTCAGTATCCTTCCGACGTTCTTGCTTATCGGGACGCTGGATCTCGGCACAGAGTTGTTTCAGCGTTTGGTGGTGCCCTATTGGGTGGCGATGTTCATAACGCTGTTCGTGGTCGGCCATCTGCTCCACCGCCAGGACCGGATGGCGACGATCGTTGCCGAGCAGGACCGGGATCGGCAGCGGATGTTCGATTTCGCTCAGTCCGCGTCCGACTGGTTCTGGGAAACCGATGCCGACCTCTGCATAACCTACCTCTCCGCCGGGTTCGAGAACGGAACCGGTTTGGCGGCCGCCGATACGCTGGGCAGGAGCATCTGGAGCGTCGAAGGCCACATGGAGCCGGAAGTCCTGGAGCGACACAAACAGACATTTGCGAACCGACAGCCATTTCGGAACGTGGAATACGAGCGCCACACGCCTGCCGGAGAAATCCTGTATTTTAAGGCCAGCGGCATTCCACTGTTCGATGGAAAGACCTTTCTCGGCTATCGCGGCACGGGGTCAAACATCACCGCCAGAAAGCTTGTTGAAGTCGAACTGAAACGCCAGCAGCTTATCTTCCGCCAGACAATCGACGCCTCGCCCGTCCTTATCCACGTCCGGGGGCATGATGGCCGCATCATCTACGCCAATGCCTTTGCGGCACGGCGTTGGGGCGTCAATGCCGACGACCTGACCGGCAAACATCTCAGGGATGTCGTCCCGATTGAATACCGAAACGAGTCGGGCACCGCACAGCGCGACGCCATCGTGACGAGAACCAAGCGTCCCATTCAGTTCTTCCCGGAAACACTGACCTTCATCGACGGGCCGTGTGAGATGCTGATCTCGAAGATCCCGGTCCTGGATGCGGATGGTGAGATCGATTTCATCGTTACGGTCGCCGTCGACAACTCTGAACAGGAGCGGATCAAGGAGGACCTTCGGGCCGCCGTCGCGCATGCGGAGCAGGCCAACCGGGCAAAATCGCGGTTTCTGGCGACCATGAGCCATGAGCTGCGCACCCCGCTCAATGCGATCATCGGATTCAGCGATGTGATGAGAGGGGAGCATTTCGGGCCGTTGGGCAGCCAGCGCTATATCGCCTACGCCGACGATATCCATGAGAGCGGCACCTTTCTGCTTGAGCTGGTCAGTGACCTCCTGAATTTGTCGGCGATCGAAGCGGGCAAGAACGTCCTGAACCTTCGCCCGATCTCGATCGACAAGGTCGTGAGCAGCGCCATTGAGAAACTGGGACTTACCGCAAGCACCAAAGGGCTCGAGTTGAACGTCGAATTGGCGAGCGACCTGGAACAGGTTTCCGCGGACGAGCGCGCCGTGTTTCAGATCGTCCTCAATTTGGTCTCAAACGCGCTCAAATTCACCAACACCGGCGGCATTACCGTTGCGGTTCATCAGATCCACGGTTCCGGCGAAGGCAGCCATTCAGTTCGTTTGACCGTCACCGACACGGGGATCGGAATCCCCTCTGACCTCATGCCGACGATCTCCGCACCTTTCGTCCAGGTCCATAAAGACGCGATGGTCTCAAACGAAGGCACGGGTTTGGGCCTCTCGATCGTCAGTTCCCTGGTCAAAGCTCATGGCGGTACCCTGACTATTGAGAGTACGCCGGGTGAAGGGACCACGGTCACCGTGACGTTCCCGAACCGTCCGCCTGCCGAACAGGAGGAGGGCACGGAACGCAGGGCGGCCAACTGACCTGATGCCCAGGTGTCGGTCGAACCGGCTTCATCCGATCCAGCGCTCGAACGCGGCGCTGACCATCTCTCCGAGCTTTTCGAGGTTTCGCTCCAGGGTCGCGAAGTCGACCGCACGGCCGGTTCGGGCCAGACGCGTTTTCAGAGCTTCCGGCGCGGTTTCCGGATCGAACCTCGTACCCACGGTCAGTCGAAGCAGACCTTGGACGTTCCGCCAGATGCGAGCTGCGTCCGCCAGAATCTTCGCCTCGTCCTCCGAAAGCACACCGGCCTCCCCGAGTTTCCGAAACACCTCCGCCGTGTTGGCGTCGAGCACCTCCGGATGCGCCGCCGCCTCGCGCAGCTGCAGA
>CALAHL010000855.1 GCA_937891725.1 uncultured Rhodospirillaceae bacterium
ATATTTCAACAGTTCGCCAGAGATCATCCGCTCCTTGAGGTGGCCCCTAATTACTGCGGGTTTAGGACAGGGTGTGCCTAAATCGTCAAACTTTCCCGGGCCAGCCGTGTGCCTAAATCGTCGAACTGAGATTGGGCTGCGATGACACCCGCTACGCCCAGGAATCTCGTTCAGCTTGCCCGCTCCGAAATCCAGTCCAGAGCATCGCTGCGGCTTTCAAAAAGCTTGTATTCAGAAGGGGCACCCGAGAGAGATGTCATTGATGTATAGACTTTGAGCAACAAAACTTCAGACGGGTCACTGACAACGATAGCAGTTCGACCACCCGGAGTGCGGTAAGGGAACATCTCTTGCGTGGCCCCAGACACTTTACTAATAAATTCAAAATCAACAACATGCAAAAAGGCGTTTGATAGATCCCACATCACGTTTTTAGGTTGATATTTTGGAAAGCTATCTCGAATTGAAAACATTATCTCATCAAGAGATGGTTTCCCAATAACATTGAATATCAATATGTTATTTGCACCGTCAAAATTTATGTTCACCCCACGTGTCATAACTCGACCACCACTGCCCCGATCCGGGAACTACTACTGATTCATGATTGCCAGGATTCGCCCCAGCACCTGATCGACCGTCGCTTGATCGGCCCTTGAATGAAATTCTGCATTCCGAGAAAGCCAGTCCAGCGATTTGATGTGCTCGCTCAGGATGACGCCCGTTATCTTGGCGCCAGGCGGAAGATGGACCTCGAAACGGCCACCTTTGACCTGGTTTGTTATCGGGCAAACAAAGGCGAGACCGGTCGCGATATTGAAATTCTGGGCGGATAAAACCAGAGCAGGCCGACGGCCAGCCTGCTCTGTTCCTGATTGTGGCGTGAAATCGAGATAGATGAGATCTCCGATTTCCGGCTGGTAGTTATTTGTCACCAGACTTCGTTTCCTTGTGGGCTGCCAGTGCTGATCTCGCCGTGTCCGTGTTGATCCCGGTCGTAGCCCTCCAGCAGATCCGAAAGCCGGAATTTTGGCTTCGAGGGCGTGACGAGCAGGGTGTCGTCCTCAATTCGGATATCGACAGGTGTGCCTTCCTTGACTCTAAGATCAGCGGCGATTGTCGCTGGCAGTCTGAGCGCGAGGCTATTGCCCCACTTCGCGACTGCGGTTTCCATGACTCCCGTTCTCCTGGTTCAAGTGTGATTGCTTTGTTCTGCCGTTGCTCGGCTTTTGTATCTACAATGTATCTCCGGTGGCGATAGGATTCAAGAGAGATTTTGCTGCTGGACTCCGGCGGTTCCGCTAGAACCTTGTCTTGAAGACCTAGGAGCCCGCATGTCCATCGATCATCTGCTCCCTGCTGAGACCGCCACACTTTGACGAACTGCGGCGTTCATATGATCTTGAAGGTCATGTCATATGGCCTTACATTGATGCTCAAGTCACTCAGGAGCACCAACCCATGGAAAACCTTGTTCTTGAACATTCTGCACTGGACCGACAGGGAGTTGCCCTCAAGGCTTTCGCCCGGATCACAGATGAGTGGTGGTTGACCCTGCGTGAGGCGGCGGCGCTCGCGGATATGTCGGAATCCACCTGGAAGCGGGCGAAGAAACCCGGTTTTGCCGGGGATCTAACGCGGGACCAGATGCTGCGCCTGAGCGCGCTCATCGGCCTTTTCAAGTCGCTCGAGCTCTACTTCAACGAGCCGATCTCGCGAGAGTGGGTGAAGCTGCCTAACCGGGGTCCGGAATTTGACGGTGCACGGCCCTTGGACGCGATGATCGCAGGTGGGCTGCCCAAGATCCTACGGGTACGAGGATACGTGGATGCGCTGCGGGGTGGGGTGTGAGGGTCACATCGGTCAATGACCGCGGTCTGGTTCGGATGCTCTCAGAAACACACCACAAACCACCAGTGCTGCGGGGGCTGGTAGACAGCGACATTGAGGCAGATATCCTCGCAGAGATCGAAGGCGAAACCAGTGCCAGACTTATCGCCGAGCGCGAGGGTAGCACGGCACTCGACCGCCGTGAGTTGGCCTTCGCGCGGCGGTCTCATGACCTGGTCCTCTACGGGCAAGGTCATATCAACGCCGCGTTCACCTATACTCGACCGACGGGAAACCGGTTTAACGGCGGAGAGCGGGGCGCGTGGTACTGTGCCTGGGATATGCTGACGAGCGCACAGGAGGTGGGTTACCACCGGACACGCGAGCTGGGCTTCATCGGTCGCTATGAGGACGAGGCGCGCTACGTGGAGTTACTGGCAGATTTCATCGGCGATTTCCCGGATTTGCACGGGATGAGGCATCCCGCGCTCGACCCTGACCCTGAGCGGGGCTACCGGGCCGGGCAGCATCTCGCTGCGGACTTAAGAGGCGAGGGGCATCGCGGGCTCATTTACCCGTCCGTGCGCAATCCGGGCGGCCGATGCTTTGTCGCTTTCGATCCCGGCGTGATCCAAAATGTCCGGCCGGGTGCGAGTTGGAGGCTTGTCTGGCAAGGTGCGCCAGAATTTACCATCGAGGGAGTTTAACCCTCGTCGAACGGATCTGAAGAATGTGCATAGTTGCTTCGGGACTCCGTCGATTCCGCTAGAATCTTGTCCAGAAGACCCAGGAGCCCGCATGTCCATCGATCACCTTCTCTCCGCTGAGACCGCCACCCTCGACCCAACCCTCGATCGGCAGATCCATTTCTGTTGCGCCCAACTCGCCTGATCACTATATAATCAGTATTATATAAGAGGGAGAAGCGACATGCAGACACTCAAAATCACCACTGTAGGGGCTTCGTCGGGTGTGATTCTGACCAAGGAGATCATGGCGCATCTGAAGGTCAAGAAGGGCGATACCCTCTACCTGACCGAGGCGGCAGACGGCGGCTATCGCCTGACCCCGTACAATCCCGACTTTGCTCGACAAATGGAGCGGGCCGACGAGATCATGCACGATGATCGTGAAGTGCTGCGTGCCCTTGCGAAGTGAGCGCACCGACGGACCCACCAACCAGAAACTGGCGCTGGATAAACCCGGCCGTGATCAGCGCCGTCCATGACCGGCAGATTTCCGAGCATGGTGGATCTGAGGGCATTCGCGATTCAGGCGGTATAGAGAGTGCCCATGCCCGACCGGTCAACCTCGCGAGTTACGGGGAGCCGGACGCGGCAGATCTTGCAGCAGCCTATGCGTACGGTATCGCGAAAAATCATGGCTTTGTGGATGGGAACAAGCGCACAGCCTGGATTGCCGCGCGCCTCTTCCTTGCCGATAACGGATGCAGGCTCCGCTTTGACCCGCTCGACGCCATCCGAACCATGGAGGGAGTTGCAGGCGGTACGATCCGCGAGCCGGCTCTTGCAGAATGGTTCCGCGAGCGGCTGACAGTCGCATAATTGCTGCGAGGATCTCCGGATTCCGATAGAATCACCTCCTGAAGACCCAGGAGCCCGCATGTCCATCGACCCCCTTCTCCCCGCTTAGACCGCCACCCTCGACCCGACCCTCGATCGGCAGCTGATGGGGTCACCTCAAGGTTTGTTCGCCAGACCACGTTTTCCCGACAGATCATGAACATTCCGCCGCGCCGATCTGATTGACGAGCCACTGGTCGCTCTGGTGACCGGTTCTTGATTCTGCGCAGGTTTTCCGACTGCACCAGACAGGAGGGAGCCATGGCGCGCCGGAGACTGCTGAACGATGCCGAGCGGCGCGAGATATTTGAAGTTCCCCGCTATGAGGCGGGCTTGATCCAGCACTACACCCTTTCGGCAAACGACATCGAGGT
>CALAHL010000856.1 GCA_937891725.1 uncultured Rhodospirillaceae bacterium
GTGTTTCGGTCCACCCCAGAGCAGCCGTATGCCGTCATTCTCAGCCACATGGTTTGGCGCGGGAGCGGTGACGCCGAACCTGTCGGCTAGATAGGCGTCCATATTCTCGGCATTGGATCCGGAATATTGCACGCGAACGATCGAGATATCCCGACCTTGTCTCATCGTGACGCCCGGCTCGTCCGCTCCTTCGCGCCCGTGATCGCCGGGCGTCCAGACAGACGCGAGAGGGGATCGACGCGCCGGAGGTGTCCGCTGTGTCTGATCGTCAGGCATGCAGCCGCTCTCCCTTGGGATCGATGAAACAGGGCTCACAGATCTCGCATTCCACGGCTTCGCTGCGCAGCGGGAACAGCGCCCAGATCCGCTCGCCGATCCGCTCCCGGCCGCGCGCGCAGAACCCGAGGGCGATCGGATGACCGACATTCGGGGACAGATAGGCCGAGGACGACACCCAACCGGATTTCACCGCCGGTACCACCGGGTCGCGGGTCTCGCAGAGAATGGCGCCGGCCCGGATCCGGCTCTCGCCGTCAACTGGCTTGAGCCCCACCAGCTTGGGACGTTCCGGGTCGGTGAAGGCCGGCTTGTCGAGCATCCCGCGCCCTACGAACCATTTCTTGGTGCTGGCGAACTTGCCGAAACCGATGTCGTCGAGGGTGGTGCGCCCGTCCAGCTCCGCATGGGTGACGTGACCCTTCTCGATTCTGAGAATGCCCATCGCCTCCATGCCGTAGGGCAACAGGCCGTGGGGCTGGCCCGCGTCATAGGCCGTCTGCCAGACATGGGTTCCGTAATCGGCGGGCACCGCGATCTCGTAGCTGAGTTCCCCCGAATAGCTGATCCGGAAGATCCGGGCCGGCACGCCGCCCGCGACCGTGCCTTCGCGCACGCCGAGGAAGGGCAGGGCCTCGTTCGAGAGGTCGAGTCCCTCGTCGACCAGTTCCGCCAGCACCTGTCGCGCTTTCGGGCCTGCCAGAGCCATGGTCGCCCAGTGCTCGGTCACCGATGCCACGTGGACGTCCAGCTCCGGCCAGATCACGTCCAAATACCATTCCAGATCGGCCAGAACCTTGGCTGCGTGCGCGGTGGTGGTGGTCATGACGTAGTGATGTTCGCCGAGGCGCGAGGTGGTGCCGTCATCGTCGACCAGACCGTCCTCCCGCAGCATCAGGCCATACCGTGCCTTTCCGATGGGAAGGGTCTTGAAGCCGTTCGCATAGACCCGGTTCAGGAACTCTGCCGCGTCCGGTCCTTGAACATCGATCTTGCCGAGGGTTGAGACGTCGACCAGCCCGACGGCGTGCCGAACCGCGTGCACCTCCCGCAGAATCGCGGTGTCCATGGCGTGCTTGCCGGAGGTTTCGCCGGGTTGGAGGTAGTACTGAGGGCGCAGCCATGCCCCGGCTTCGACAAAGGTGGCGCCGTGCCCGGCATGCCAGTCGTGCATGGCCGAGCGGCGGGTGGCGGCGGAGTGGCGCCCCACGTCGCGGCCCACGAACGCGCCCATGGCGACCGGTGTGTAGGGTGGGCGGAATGTGGTGGTGCCGACCGCTGGAATGTCTTGACCTCGCATCTCAGCCAAAAGCGCGTGACCGTTGATATTGGACGTTTTTCCCTGATCCGTTCCCATACCCAATGTGGTGTAGCGCTTGAGGTGCTCGACCGAGACGAAGCCTTCCCGATGCGCCAGTTCCAGATCCTCGACGGTCACGTCATCCTGGATATCGACGAAGCGTTTGGTCCTGTGATGAGGATGCTTCGGCATGCGCCACAGCGCCTTGAGTGGCGCCGTCGGTGTCTCGGCGGTCGCCGGAGGCTCCGCGCGGGACCCCTGAGCGAATCCCAACGCTTCGGCGGCGGCGGAACCGGCATCCATCCCGTCCGTCAGGCAGGAGACCAG
>CALAHL010000857.1 GCA_937891725.1 uncultured Rhodospirillaceae bacterium
GGTATCGTCCATCAGCGGCCCGGTCTCGGCTTTGTGGGCCTGGAGCACGGCGTCCGGCATCTTTCCGGTCGGCGTCTCGATCTGATCGGTCAGCAGCCGGAAAAGCCGATGTCCGGCGGCAACCGGGTCCCGACGCATCTCCGCCACTTCCGACAGACCGTCGGTGTAGAGCGCCAGGCGAGTCCCCGGCTCCAGAACGATTGACTGCATCGGAAACGGGAGATCGGGCGCCAGCGCGAGCAGCGGACCGCTGATTTCCAGCCAACGCGGCTGTCCCGCCGTGATCATCACCGGAAACGGATGGCCGGCCGAACAGATGCTGACGGTTCCGTCCGGACTCAGATCGAAAATCTGAGCCGACAGAATCGTCCGCTCATACCCCGGGTCCGACAGGACTGCGTTCGACAGTTGGGTCATCATCTCGTCGACGGTCTGATCCGCAGCAGACGCCGAGATGATGGCGCGGAAATAGGCCGCAACGCCGTGAGCGTAGAACCGCGCCGCCAGCCCGTGGCCCATCACGTCCGCCAGCAGGATCACCAGCCGTTTGCCGACCTTGCCGGCCTGGACCAGATCGCCTCCGCCCAGACTGGCGGACTCCGTCGCCATCCCCAGCTCGAACGGCCCGAACTTGGCCGGCAATTCGGCCTTGAGACCCGCGCTCAGGTTCTGAGCTGATTTCGCAATCAGCGCTTCTCGGACGCGCCTGGAGCGGGTGATCAGGCGCCGCGCGACACCCAGAAGATGGGCCGGCTTGGGAGGCTTTCTGACGAAGTCATCGATGCCGAGTTCGTTCGCGACATCTAGGGTTTCCTCATCGTCACGGGCCGATAGGAACACAAAAGGGACGATGTCGGTGTCGATATCCTTCGCCAACTCACGACGAAGGGCGATCCCGTCCATCTCCGGTAAACCGATATCGCAGAGGATGAGGTCGGGCTGATGACTGCGGATGACCCGCAAGGCCCGGCTTGGCAGGCTGAAGTCCACCACCCGGAATTGCTGTTTCAGATACTCTTTGATCAGGTACCGAACCGTATTGTCGTCTTCGATCAGGACGATCAGGGGCCGTGTGATTTGCTCGGCCCTTGGAGGGAAATGCAGGGTCAGGCTGTTCGGCTGCGTCTTCCCGAGTCCGGGCTGGTAGATATGGTCGGCGAACCGAGTGCCGATGAACTTCATGCCCATGCCGTGGGTGCGCGGATCGGTGCGCCGGTCGGCCAGGGTCGCCAGGGCCATGAAGGAATCGAAATTCCTGAACACCCCGCCATCATCCTCTATCGACACCGACCAGGCGCCGCCTTCCGCCCGCATCTTCACGCCGATGCGGGTCGGCTTCGGGCTTCCATGACGGACCAAATTGGTGGCGTGCTCCTGCAGGCTCAGCAGCAGGTCTTGCACCAATCGGTTCGGGATCTCGGTACTCGCCAAGGCCGCCCGCAGGCCGTGACGCAGCTCGCGCACGGACTTCAGATCGGGGTCGGTGACCTCGGCTTCGAAGAAAGGGGCCTCGGCAGCCATGAATGCGGCTTCCTACTCGACGGTGACGGATTTGGCGAGATTGCGCGGCTGATCGACATCGGTGCCCCGCTGCACGGCTGTGTGATAGGCCAGCAGTTGAAGGGGAAGGGCGTGCACGATCGGGGCGATGAAGTCCGGCACCGTCGGCACCGTGATCGCCGCATCGACATAATCGGCGAGCCGCTTGATCCCCTCTTTGTCGGAGATCGCCAGAATGCGACCCTTGCGGGCCCGGGCTTCTGCAATATTCGAGGCAGTCTTCTCGAACCACGGGTCGTTCGGCGCCAGCACCACCAGCGGCATCTTTTCGTCGATCAGGGCAATCGGCCCGTGTTTCATCTCGCCCGCCGCATAACCTTCCGCATGGATGTAGGAGATCTCCTTGAGCTTGAGGGCTCCCTCCATGGCCAGTGGATAGAGCGTGCCGCGCGCCAGATAGATCGCGTGTTCGGCATCCAATAGGAAATTGGCGGCCTGCTCGATCTCGGCCTCGGCCTGCAAGGCTTCGGCCATCAGGTTCGGCGTCG
>CALAHL010000858.1 GCA_937891725.1 uncultured Rhodospirillaceae bacterium
CGGCCGATTACGGCCGCCACGGTGTCTGGCTCCATCAGCGATGGGGTGCCGCCGCCGAAGAAGATCGAGGACAGCGGACGGGGGCCGACCCGTGCCGCCAGCGTCTCCAGCTCGGTGACCAGGGCCGCCTGCCAGCGGGCGTGGTCGACATGATCGGTGACGTGGCTGTTGAAATCGCAATAGGGACATTTCGAGGCGCAGAACGGCCAGTGGACGTAGAGTCCCAGTGGTTCGTCCGCCTGCCGAGCGGGCTCGATCTCAGCTGACATCACTCAGACAGCGGGTCACGAGCTTGGCGTAGGCCAGCGCCCGATGGCTGACCGAGTGCTTCCATTCGCTGTCGGACTCGCCGAAGGTCTTGTCCGACCCCTCGGGAATGAACATCGGGTCATAGCCGAACCCGTGCTCGCCTCGGGGCGGCCAGACCCAGGTTCCGTGCACCTCGCCCAGGACGGTCTCGCAATGGCCATCCGGCCAGGCGAGGGTCAGCGCGCAGGTGAACCAGGCGGTATCATCGGACGAGCCGGTTGCCCGCGCCCCGTCCTTCACAAGTTCCATCGCCAGCCGAAAATCCTTCGACGGCCCGGCCCAGCGCGCCGAATAGACCCCCGGATCGCCGTCCAGGGCCGCCACGCTGAACCCGCTGTCATCGGCCAAAGCCGGCAGGCCCGAGGCCTTTGCCGCCGCCAGCGCCTTCAACTCGGCATTTGCCGTGAAGGTGGTGCCGGTCTCTTCCGGCTCCGGCAGGCCCAGCTCTTCGGCGGACAGCACCTCCAGGCCGTGCGGAGCTAACAGCTCGCCGATTTCCAGCACCTTTCCCGGATTATGGGTGGCCAGGACGATCTTGCGCTCGGTCAGCTTGCGGGGTTCGGTCATGCGGAGATCGCCTCTTCCTGGAGGCGGAACAGCTCCTTGGTTCCGGCCTCGGCCAGATCCAGAAGCTCCATCAGCTGGGCGCGCGGGAAGGCCTCGTTCTCGGCGGTCGCCTGGATTTCCACCAGACCACCGCTGCCGGTCAGCACGAAGTTGGCGTCGGTATCGCAATCGGAATCCTCGGCATAGTCCAGATCCAGAACCGGCTGGCCCCGGTAGATCCCGCAGGAGATCGCCGCCACCTTGTCCTTCAGCGGATCGGATTTCAGCGCGCCGAATTTCTTCAGCACCGCCAGCGCCTGATGCAAAGCCACCCAGGACCCGGTGATGGCCGCCGTGCGGGTGCCGCCATCGGCCTGGATCACGTCGCAATCGACCCGGATCTGCCGCTCGCCGAGGGCGGCCATGTCGACCACCGAGCGCAGGGACCGGCCGATCAGCCGCTGGATCTCCTGGGTCCGTCCGGACTGCTTGCCGCGCGCGGCTTCCCGGTCGGTCCTTGTGTGGGTCGAGCGGGGCAGCATGCCGTATTCGGCCGTGACCCAGCCTTTGCCGCCGCCCTTGAGCCACCCCGGCACCCGCTCTTCGATCGTCGCGGCGCAGAGCACGTGGGTGTCGCCGAACCGCACCAGGCAGGAGCCCTCGGCGTGTTTGGCGAATCCCGGCTCCAGGCTGACACTGCGCAGGGCGTCGGGCGTGCGGCCCGAGGGGCGGCTCTTGAAGGTCTTTTCGGTCATCCGGTAATCCATGAGTTGCGTTGCGAGCGTGTCTGATCTCTGTCCGATCTGAATGCGGCGGACGCTACGCGCCGCTCGCTCCCGCGTCCAGAGCGGGTTTAGATTCAGGCGGGAGATTGACCGGCCCCCTCCGGCTTCCTAGATTCAGCGGCATGGCAGCAAAATCGAATGGTTCAGATTCCAATTCCGTCGGGCAGCCCGAACTGAGTGCGCGCTCGCGCGAGATTTTCCGGCAGCTGGTCGAATCCTATGTGGAGACCGGCGAGCCGGTCGGCTCGCGTACGCTGTCGCGCCGGCTCGGCTCGGTGCTGTCGCCGGCCTCGATCCGCAATGTGATGGCGGATCTGACCGATGCGGGCCTGCTGTTCGCCCCCCACGCCTCGGCCGGCCGGCTGCCGACCGATACCGGCCTGCGAATGTTCGTCGACGGGCTGATGCAGGTCGGTGGCGAGCTGAGCGAGGGCGAGCGCAGCAATATCGAGGGGCAATGCGCCGCCTCCGGACGCGGCATCTCGGAGATGCTGAACGAGGCAAGCTCCGCGCTGGCCGGGCTTTCGAAATATGCGGGGCTGGTCGTTTCCCCCAAGGCCGAGGCGACGATCCGGCATATCGAATTCGTGGGGCTCGGCGACAACCGGGCGCTGGTGGTGCTGGTCAACGATGTGGGCATTGTCGAGAACCGGCTGATCGAGCTGCCGCCGGGGCTGCCCGCCTCGTCGCTGCAGCAGGCCACCAATTTTCTGAACGCGCGGTTCCAGGGCGCCTCGCTTGAGGAAGCCCGCGAGCGGGTCGAGCTTGAGATCGGCGACCGCAAGGCCGAGCTGGACGAGCTGACCAGCAAGGTGGTGCAGGCCGGGCTCGCGACCTGGGGCGGCGGCACCTACGCCTCGACCCTGATCGTGAAAGGCCAGGCCTCGCTGCTGGAGGACGTCAACGCGCTTGAGGATCTGGAGCGCATCCGCTCGCTGTTCCATCTGCTGGAGGAGAAGGAGAGCACCCTGCGTCTGCTGGACGCGACCGGCGACGGCGATGGGGTGCAGATCTTCATCGGTGCCGAGCACGAGCTGTTCCGGCATACCGGCTGTTCGATGATCATCGCGCCCTATCACGACAACAAACGCTCGGTGGTGGGTGCCATCGGGGTGATCGGGCCGACCCGGATGAACTATGCCCGGATCATTCCCATGGTGGACTACACCGCCAAGGTGATCGGCCGGCTGCTGGGGTAATCGGCCGCGAATTGCGGCCACGGGTTTTCTTTCGCCCCTCGACCCCCTAAATAGGCGCCAACAGGTATTGCCTTCATAGAGGTCATCAAAATGTCGAACGAACGCCCGACTACGCCCCAAGA
>CALAHL010000859.1 GCA_937891725.1 uncultured Rhodospirillaceae bacterium
CTCACCGGCCTCAAGCCGACGAAACAGATCGTCCTTCAGATCGGGCCAGGCCGCGAGGAATCCGCTGTCGGGTGCCGAATAGTCGCTGATCGGCGCTTCCACAAAGGTCATACCGGCCTGATCGACCCAGAGGTCCAGATCCGCCAATCCCATGCGCCCACGCTCGCCTCGCTCCATCAGGCACAAGACGATACCGGACCCCCAGCGTTTGATGGCCTTGATTGCGTCTGGGGTGGCGGGAGCAGGGCCGAGTGCAAGCCGTCCGGGCCAGCGCCCGTCCCGGACGGCCGCAATGGGATAGGGGCTCAGCCGTGGCTCCGCACGAATTTGGTGATCTCCGGCAGAATGTTGTCGCGCCAGCGGCGGCCGTTGAAGATCCCGTAATGTCCCGCACCTTTTTCAAGGTGATTGGCCCGTTTGGCCTTCGGGATGTTCGAGGCGATGGTCTGCGCCGCCAAAGTCTGACCGGGCGCGGAGATATCGTCCTTCTCGCCCTCAATGGTCAGCAATGCGGTCTTGGTGATTGCCTCCGGCCGTACCGGTTGGCCGCGCCATTTCATGGTGCCGAGAGCGAGATGCCGCTCCTTGAACACCGCCTTAATGGTGTCGAGATAGTATTCCGCCGGGACGTCCATAACGCTGAAGTATTCATCGTAGAACCGTTTGGTCGCGGCTACGGACTCGTCGTCTCCGTCGACCAAGTTCCGGAACATCGACATATGGGCGGAGAAATGGCGGTCCGGATTCATGGCAATGAACGCGCTGACCTGCATGAAACCCGGATACACCCGACGGCGCGAGCCCGGATAGTGCATCGGCACCGGGGTGATGCAGCGGGTTTCGAACCAACTCATCGGCTTGCTGTCCGCCAGTTCGGTGACAACAGTTGGTGCCGCGTGCGGATCAACCGGACCGCCCATCAGGGTCATCGAGCGGGGTTGGGCGTCGTCGTCCATATCCGCGAGCAGGGCGACCGCTGCCAATACGACAGGTGCGGGCTGGCAGACCGCCACGATGTGCACGTCCGGCCCGAGGGTCCGGATGAAGCCCATCAGCAAATCGAGATAATCGTCCAGGCCGAAATGCCCTTCGGAGACTGGAATCTGACGGGCGTCCTTCCAATCGGTGATGTAGACGTCGTGCTCCTGGATCAGGCCTTCGACCGTGCCGCGCAACAGGGTGGCGTAGTGACCCGACATCGGGGCGACCAGCAGAACCTTGGGGTCCTGACGGTCGGTCTCGCGCCGCACATGGGTCAGCTGACAGAACGGTGAGTTCATAACGCTTTCGAAATGGATCGGGACCGGACCATCCGGCGTCTCCGCCGAGTCGATTTCCCATTCCGGCTTGCCCCGATCCTTGATCAGGCCGTCAAGCACCTCGATCCCGGCTTCCATGGCGCGGCCGAAGGCGACGAAATTGTAAGGGGTAAAGGGATTGCCCGTCATCGAGCGAGAGGTCTTCGTGAACAGGCGGAAGGAG
>CALAHL010000860.1 GCA_937891725.1 uncultured Rhodospirillaceae bacterium
GGGTGCCGTCAATGTCTCAACACGATACGCTTACATTGCGTAAAGAAAACCTGTCAATAAAGGCAGGATTTCTATTGCTTCCGGGGATCAACGTGCAGTCTAAATCGCCGTCATACAGTCTGCACTTCTCTGAGAATGGATCTGTATGCGAGATCGATTTCCGCGACAGCTTCGCCTTCGAGAACATTTTTGTCGTGATCCGCGCTCTCAAGGAGGATGTCCGGTACGATGCCTTGCGGGGTGTGCTCTGGGATTTGACCCGCGCCGATCTTAGTAATCTCACTCTGTCGGATCTCCGGAATATTTTCGCGCGACAGAAACAGGTTTCTCCGACGAAATATCTTAGAGTCGCCTGCCTGATCTCATCGGATGCGGACAGTTATATCCTGAGGCTATGGCAAGATGCGGGAGTGGATGGGAATCCAAATCTGCGACGCTGGTTCCTGGAAATGGACGCGGCTCGGGAGTGGCTGGCGTCGGAGTGATTTCGAGAGTGATCGTCTTGACGCTTTAGTCAGTCTCAAGTTCCCGTGTGTGATGCCAATCGGCAATCGACTCTTCAGGGTATTCGCCGAAGACCTGGTCGCCGGTTCCACGCGAGACGGTCACCCAGTCCGGTTTGTAGTCCAGCATCAGGTGGACGTTTTCGGGCGGAGTCGGTAACGGCGTATCGATCGCGCTCGCGAACGGGTGGATAAGCTCGGGCCACCGGCTGTCCCAGACCCATAGCATGCTGCCGCACCGACCGCAGAACCGTCGTCCCAGCGGACTTTCGCCGCCGTCCGGCCGCTTGGCATGGTAGACGCGGACGTTGTCCAAACCCTGCACGGCCAGTGTGTCCGCCTCGCCGCCCAGATTGATCGCGTATCCGCCGCCACCGGCCACCTTCCGGCAGATCGAGCAATAGCATCGCATGTAGGGATAGGGGTGCTTGCTTTCGCAGGAAAACGAGACCGCGCCGCAATGGCAAGAACCTTTGAGATGCATGGGTTCGTTCCCTCAGTGCGGCCGATCACCATCCAGCGTGACCCGACGGACGTGGCGACGCATGCCCTCGTAGTCGTTGACTGCCCGGTGCATGGTGCAGCGATTGTCCCAGACCGCGACCGAACCCGCGTCCCAACGGAAGCGGCAGACGAATTCATCCCGGATTGCGTGGGCCTGCAGAAAATCCAACAGCGGCTTGCTCTCGACCTCGGTCCAGCCGTCAAAGCTGACGGTATAGTTGGGGTTCACGAACAGGGATTTGCGGCCGGTCTCGGGATGGGTACGGACGACCGGGTGGGAGACCAGCTTGTCTCCCTCCTCGGTCGCATCGATCTGCATGGAGACGGACTGATTTTTACCACCCTGAAATTTCGACTGGCTTCCGTAGGAGCGCTTGCCTGTGTGCAGCGCCCGCAGCCCGTCCAGGGTCGATTTCAAACCGTCGGACAGGGTGTCGTAGGCCGCCGACATGTCGGCGAACAGCGTGTCCCCGCCTCGGCTCGGCACCTCCAACGCATAAAGCAGCGCACCGAGGGCCGGGGCTTCCAGAAACGTCGTATCGGTGTGCCAGTTGCCGCCGAAATTATACTTCCCCACATCCTCCGGCTCTTTGACGATGTCGATGATCTCCGGATGGTCGGCGAGCGATTTCACGAACGGGATGGAAACCGGCTCTCCGAACAGCCGCGCAGCAGCCTTCTGCCGGTCCGGGGCGGAGAGGTCCTGATTCCGAAAGAAAATCACATGATGTTCAAGAAAGGCCGCATGGATCTCAGCCGCCTGACTGTTCGACAGGGGGGCAGCCAGATCGACGCCACCGATCTCGGCACCGATCGAGCCGGTCAGCGGGGTGACCGAAATTGTTGAACTCATGCGTCTATCCTCCCTAAAGACTTTTCTGGCAGCTTAGACCGGTTTGCGGCGGCTGTTGAAGCGGGATTGATCTTTGTCGTTGTCGGGCCGGTGGGTTCGGGAGCTAGTATCGACCGCACGGGGTGTTCGAGGAGTGGGGCTGATGACAACGTCGATGGCGGTTCGGCGCCGGGCCGTCCGAGGTGCTCTTTCGGCAATGTTCGCGCTGATCGCGACATGCTGGATCACAACGCCGGCCGATGCGGCAAAGCGAGACAATAAGGCCCTCGACGATGAGACTTTGGGCTATATCGAAAGCAACACGCTGGCGATCTTCTATCACGAGCTCGGCCACGCCCTGATCGACGTGCTGAACATTCCGATCTACGGCCAGGAAGAGGACGCAGCCGATGTGCTCAGCGTGGTGCTGTTCGACGAGATTTACGAGAAAGAGGATTCCGACCTGATCGCCTATGACGCGGCCCTCAGCATGCTGATCGACGCGGAGTGGAATGATGACGGTGGCGAAGCGCCGTTCTGGGACGTCCACGGCCTGGATCTTCAACGCTTCTACACCTTGATCTGCCTGCACTACGGCGGCAGTCCGGAGACGCGAGAAAACTTCCGGGTTGATTTCGAACTGCCGGACGAACGGGCCGCTGGATGCGCGGACGAGCGGGCGCTGGCGGAGTCTTCTTGGGGCGGCATCCTGGACGAGATCGAGAACGAGGCCACCGGCTCGGCCAAGTTCAAATTCGTCCGGGAGCACGAACCCGGCACCGAGGCGCAGTCGTATATGCTGGAGATCCTGCAGGACGAGGTCACGCACTGGAACACGTTCGTCCACCTGCCGGAGATCGTGACCGTTTCGTTCGTACTGTGCGATGAGGTGAATGCGTTCTACGATCCAGAACTCAAGGCCATCCTGATCTGTGCCGAGTACGCCGATTATCTGGTCGAGCAGTATCGAGAGTAGTCCATTACACCGAGCGGGTGATCCCACCGTCAACGCGGATATTCTGGCCGGTCATGTAGCTCGATTTGTCGGACACCAGGAACGCCGCCGCGTTGGCGATCTCGGCCACGGTGCCGTAACGGCCCATCGGAATACGGGCGCGGAATTCTTCTTTCTCCGGACGGCTGTCGATGAAACCGGGCAGCAGGTTGTTGATGCGGATCCCGGCAGGCGCGTATTTGTCCGCCACCAGTTTGCTAAAGGCGGCGAGCCCAGCACGGAAAACGCCCGAGGTTGGGAACGCCGCTTCCGGCTCGAAGGTCGCATAGGTCGAAATATTCACGATTGAGCCGCCGCCCGCCTTCTCCATGATTGGCACCACCAGTCGGGTCATCCGGATCACGTTCATCAGGTAAACATCGAGGCCCAGGTGCCAGTCCTCGTCGGTGAGGTCCAATACCGGGCCTTTCGGGCCATGCCCGGCGCTGTTGACCACCGCATCGATACGACCCCATTTCGCCATCGCCCGGTGGACAATCGCCTCAAGCGCCGCCGGATCCAGGTTCGATCCGGTCAGCCCGACCCCGCCGAGCTCCTGTGCAAGCGTCTCACCCTTACCGGACGAGCTGAGGATCGCAACCTTGTAGCCATCCTCGGCGAGTTTGCGAGCGATCGCGGCTCCCATACCCGAACCGGCGGCGGTGACGATGACAGTCTTGTGGTCGGTCATGAAGTGAATCCGCCTCTAGTGGATCTCCGGCTCGGGTGTAACCGCGGTGCCCATCAGGACATCGAAATCGCAGCCTTTGTCGGCCTGGGTGATGTGGTTGGCGTAGATCTGCCCGAAGCCACGCTCGAACTTGCGCTGGGGCGGGGTCCAGGCGGCTTTGCGTTTGGCCATCTCCTCGTCAGTGATCTCGACCCGAAGAATGCGCTCATGCACATCAAGCGTGATCATGTCGCCGTCCTTCACCAGGGCCAGCGGCCCACCGACGAAACTCTCGGGTGCCACGTGCAGCACGCAGGTGCCGTAGCTGGTGCCGGACATCCGGGCGTCCGAGATCCGGACCATGTCGCGCACTCCGGTTTCCAGGATCTTCTTCGGGATCGGCAGCATGCCCCATTCCGGCATCCCCGGCCCGCCCTGGGGGCCGGCATTCTGCAGGATCAGTACACTGTCCTTTGTGACCTCTAGATCCGGATCGTCGACCCGGGCGGACATGTCGTTATAGTCCTTGAACACAACGGCCGGACCGGTGTGCTTCAGCAGGGACGGATCACACGCGCTCTGCTTGATGACGGCCCCGTCGGGTGCCAAATTGCCCCGGAGGGTGGCGAGTCCACCTTCGGGCGAGAGCGGGGCCGTCGCGCGGCGGATGACCTCCTCGTTGTAGACATCGGCATCGGCGATATCTTCGCCCAGGGTCCTTCCGCTGACCGTGACCGCATCCAGGTGCAGCTTGTCCTTAAGCTCCGACATCATCGCCGGAAGCCCACCCGCATAGTAGAAATCCTCCATCAGGAAGCGCCCGCTGGGCCGGATATCGGCGAGCCAGGGAGTGCGGCGGCTGATCGCGTCGAACCGCTCGAGATCGATCGGCACGCCCAGCCGCCCGGCCATTGCCACCAGATGCACCGCCGCGTTGGTCGACCCGCCGAGCGCCATCACCACCGTGATGGCGTTCTCGAAGGCCTGCTCGGTCATGACATCGGTGGGGGTCAGATCTTCCCACACCATCTCGACGATCCGGCGGCCGGTCAGGCTGGCCATGCGGGCGTGGTTGCTGTCGGCGGCAGGAATGGCACTCGCACCGGGAAGCGTCATGCCCAGCGCCTCGGCCGAACTCATCATGGTGGGGGCGGTGCCCATGGTCATGCAGGTGCCGGGGGTGCGGGCGATGCCGTCCTCTATCTCATCCCAGTCCTTGCGGGTGATGTTGCCGACCTTGAGTTCCGCCCAGTATTTCCAGGTGTCGGAGCCGGACCCAAGGCTTTTGCCGCGCCAGTTGCCGCGGAGCATCGGGCCGGCGGGAACGAAGATCGACGGGATGTTCATCGACGCCGCGCCCATCAGAAGGGCGGGCGTGGTCTTGTCGCAGCCACCCATCAGCACCGCGCCGTCGCAGGGATAGGAGCGCAGCAGCTCCTCGCACTCCATCGCCAGCAGATTGCGGTACAGCATGGTTGTCGGCTTCTGCATCGGTTCGCTGAGCGAGATCGCCGGCATCTCGACTGGGAAGCCGCCGGCCTGCCAGATGCCGCGCTTGACCTCCTCGGCCCGCTGTTTGAAGTGCGAATGACAGGGATTGATCTCGGACCAGGTGTTGATGATGCCGATCACCGGTTTCCCGGCCCAGTCCTCACGGGAATAGCCCATCTGCAACGTGCGGGAGCGGTGACCGAACGATCGCAGATCGTCGACCCCGTACCAGCGATGGCTCCGCAGATCCTCATAGCGCTTGCGCGGCTTAGTCATTCCCGTTCCTCCCGAAACCCGGTTCTTATCGTGTTGGCCGAAAGTCGACCACCGTGCCGCCGGAGGGTCAAGGGAGTGGGCATGGGACGGAGCCACCGGGGTTGCGGCCACCAGATGACTCCGTTCTGAAGCGCACCAGGGAACCAAGGCAGTCCTGACGCGTTACCTGAGCTAGCAAGCATTTTGCGGTGCTCGAATTGAGGGGTTTTTCACATGCGTTGGTTGGCATCTTTTATGGTCGTCTCCGGAGTTCTGGCCGGCGGGTCGGTTCCGAGCCACGGGGCGCCGCTGGTCGCGCAGGACCCGGCCTCGGGGATGTTTAGATCCTCCATCATTTCCGTCGCCTACGATGGGCGAGTCCAACGTGCTCAAGGACTGCTGAACAAACTGGGCTATGACGCCGGTCCCGAAGATGGACTGATGGGTGCGAAGACTCGGTCGGCCCTGCGTCAATTTCAGACCGACCATCGCCTTTCCCGGACGGGAGATGTCAACCGCGAGACCATGGGGGCGCTGCGCACGGAGGCCGAAAGCGGTGGGTCATCTGGCAATGTCGGGACCCCATCGTCGACCACGACCTCCGCGGAAGATGCCACATCGAAGCGGTTGCTCATTGATATCCAGACAGAATTGCGCCGTCGCGGCTATGACGTTCCCGTCGTGAACGGAAGCCTGGATGAGCGCACCAAGCAGGCTATTGCCGATTATCAGCGGGCCGAAGGGCTGCTGGTGACGGCAGAGCCGTCCGAGCTGTTGCTGGCGCGCATCCGGTCGACCGATGCAGCCTCCGATGGTCTGTCCCGCAGAGAGATGATCAAGCAAATTCAGGCAAATCTGAACGACCGCGGCTATAGCGCAGGTCCACCAGATGGCCTGCTGGGGCGGTCCACGCAGGACGCAATCCGGACGTATCAGGCGGATGCCGGTCTGAAGGTCGACGGTGCGGCCAGCGCCGAGCTGTTGGCAAAGCTGAAGGGATCCGACACGGCCGAAACGACTCCGGCCACCCAATCGCCCGCCGCCCAGTCGGACGAGCCGCGCGTGCTCATCTCCGACACGTTCGACGATGGCGACTACACGCAAAATGTCAGATGGCAGGTTCTTCAAGGCACGTTTTCGGTCCGGGACGGCAAGCTGTTAAGCGACATCGCGGGAACGAGCGACACTGCGGCCAAATCGCCAGAGGACTTTGCCCGGCAGATCTTAAAGGGCGTTCTTGAGCAGGCAGCCGACCTTCCCGCGGCATCCAAGGTGCCGCCGGCCGCCATCGTTACCTACGCCAAGATTCCGAATACCTTCAACGTGCGTTCTCGGTTCACGGTCAGCGGCGACACATCGGTGCGCCTGAACCTCGGGGTCTTTCAAAACACAGCGAACTCCGGATATCGGGTCGCCCTTGGGAACGGTCTCGTGGAACTGATCGCGGTCGAAGACGGGCGGGACAGCCGCTTGGTGGCGCGCGCGAACACGGGCTGGGACATTGCCACCGGTTCAGTTCAGCATGTTGAGTGGAGTCGCACCTCCGACAATGTGATGCACGTCTCATTGAACGGACGCACGTTCATCGAGGTTCAGGATACCGGGTTCTCTGACCCGTTCGACGGCATCCTGATCATGAACAGCAGCGGCGCATGGAGTATCGACGACATCGAAGTAATCTCCTCCGGAGGCAAATAAAGTTACGGTCGATCATTCTGGGTCGCTTTGCGGGTCCGAATGATCGCCGTCTAGGTTAGGTGAGCCACCTCTGATCGTTTGGATGTTCCCGTTCCTAAGGCTTGCACTCTGGATTCCCGAATCTGCTCAGGCACAGATCGATTACGCAGGCGTTGATGCGCGGCGTTCGCTTGGGCTCGTTGAGGTCGAAATTCTTGACCACCGGATAGGTCACCGGGACCCGGCGTGTCTGCTGCACGCAGTTCGTAATACTGTTGTTGGTGGTACATACGGTTTCGCCGGTGAAACGCTCTTCATAGCGGGTTTCATTGACGAGCCTCTGCTCGATCCGCTCGGGGATTCGCGCATACCACTCCGCGCGGCAGGCGTCCCGCGCCTGGTAG
>CALAHL010000861.1 GCA_937891725.1 uncultured Rhodospirillaceae bacterium
ACACCAAACCTGGGGTGCCGTCAATGTCTCAACACGATACGCTTACATTGCGTTTTCATAATGAAGACCAGTGCCGTGTCTCCCAGTGTGCAGGAAGCGATTCTGGGTTTGGGGCGGCATGCGTCCGATGGCGGGTTTCTGGTGACCATGACCAAAGGAGTCGGCGCCGGCTTCCTGATCGCGGCCCTGGGATGGCTTCTGGCGGGGCGTCAGAGCGGCGAGGTGGTGCTGGTGTTCATCATCACCTATGTGGTGGCGCTCTCCGGCTTCTCCCACGTGGTCGCAGGAACCGTCGAGATGGCGGCCCTGGTCATCGTCGGCCAGATCGAGATCGAAGCC
Source organism: uncultured Rhodospirillaceae bacterium (assembly GCA_937891725.1). Taxonomy (GTDB): domain Bacteria; phylum Pseudomonadota; class Alphaproteobacteria; order Thalassobaculales; family Thalassobaculaceae; genus JANSYC01. The sequence continues at coordinate 340 of CALAHL010000861.1, forward strand.
GCCGTGTTCGGATTCATCCTCCCTGCGCTGATCGGCAACATTCTGGGCGGCACCTTCCTGTTCACCTTTCTCACCTACGGCCAAATCCGCGAAGAGCTGCCCCAGAATCAGTAGCCGATCCCGCTCACACCGGTTCGGCCTGCCGTTCGGCGCTGTCGCCGATGGCCTCAGCCTCCGCCAATTCCCGGTCGAGGTGGGCAGCACCGCTGGCCCGAGCCGGGGACAGTCGCGCGAGGCCCAGATAGACCACCGGCGTCAGGTACAGGGTGAACACCGCCGCAAGACCAAGTCCTCCGAACACGACCCAGCCAATCGCTTCCCGCGCCTCGGCTCCCGGTCCGTGGCTCAGGATCAGCGGCAACCCGCCTAGCACCGTGGAGATCATGGTCATCACGATCGGCCGCAGCCGCACGATCGCAGCCCGCTCGACCGCGTCCCGGACCGACAGACCGTGATCCCGCAGCTGGTCGGCGAACTCGACCACCAGAATCCCGTTTTTGGCCATCATGCCGATCATCATGACAAGCCCGATCTGGCTGTAGATATTCACCGAGGTCCCGGTAAGCACGAGCGCGTAGATCGCGGCCGCGATTCCGAAGGGTACCGTGACCAGCACGATCGCGGCGCTGGTCAGGCTCTCGAACTGGGCGACCAAAACCAGGAACACGACCACGAGGGCGATCGCATAGGTGATCATCACCTCTCGCTCGGCCTCTTTCAGAGCTTCGGCCTCGCCCAGCAGGATCATATCGACATCGGACGGCAGAAGTTCCTCCGCCAGCGCCTGCACCGCCGTGACCGCTTCGTTCAGCGGGACGGTGGAGGCGACATCGGCGTCGATCTCGACCGCCCGGCGCTGGACATGGCGATCGAGCTCGGCCGCAACGCCCTCTTCCTTGAGTGAGACCAGGCTGGACAACGGCACCAGCCCGTCGGAGTTGGTTCGGACATACAGGTTTATCAGATCGCTAGGGTCGTCAATCGTGCCGCCGCGGGCCTCCAATTTGATCGGGACCGCTTGATCGCGGATGTTCAGGTCTGCCACCTCCAGACCGTCGATCATGACCCGCAAGGTATCGGCCAGATCATCCAGGTCGATGCCCAGATCCGAGGCCCGCCGCCGGTCGATCTTGACCGAAAGCTGCGGCTGGGTCGGCTGATAGGAGATGCGGAGGTCGGACAGGTAGGGGAACCGATCTTCGATCTGGCGGGAGAACGACTTCGCGACCTCGTAGAGATTGAGATAATCGTTGCCGACCAGCGCCACCTCCAGCCCACCGGAATTGCTGCTCAGATTCAGGCTGTTGGAGCTGTAGACCCGGGTTCGCATGCCGGCGATCTGGTTCATCTGCGGCCGGATCTCGTCCATGATTTCGGCCTGTGACCGGGTCCGCTCGGTCCAGGGAGCGAGGGCGGCGCCGATATAGACCCGGTTGAGATCGTAGCGTCCGACAATCGTGAACAACGATTCGATTTCACCGCTGTCGAGATAAGGCTGCAGGACCGCCTCCAGCTTGTCTGCCTGACGGTCGCTGTAGCCCAGGCCTACGCCGTCCGGGCCGGTCGCGAACACGTTGATCATGCCGCGATCCTCCTGGGGGAGCAGCTCCTGATCCAGGTTCTGAAACGCGATCCAGGAACCGCCGGCGAGCCCGAGGGCCACGGCCATCACTACAACCGGCATCGCAAGCGTCCAGCGCAGGCTGACGGCGTAGCCGGCGGCGAATCGGTTGCCGATTCCGCTGATCCGCTTGCGAATGCCCAGCCCGTCGGATTTGTCGTCCCCCAAACGCGCGGCAAGGGCCGGGACCAACGTCAGGGCGACGAAGGACGAGATCGCCACCGCGATCGCCAGCACGAAGCCGAACTCCCGGAACAGCCGCCCTGCCGTGCTGGGCAGGAAGGAGATCGGCACGAACACCGAGATTAGGGTCGCGGTGGTTGCGATGACCGCGAAAAACACCTGACGCGAACCCAGAACGGCCGCCGCGCGGGCGCCGAGGCCTTGGGCGCGCCTGCGCTGGATGTTCTCCAGGACAACAATGCTGTCGTCGACGATCAGGCCGGTGGCAAGGACCAGGGCCAGAAGGGTCAGGATATTGATCGAAAACCCGAGCAGCCAGATCGCCGCGACCGAGCCCACAAG
>CALAHL010000862.1 GCA_937891725.1 uncultured Rhodospirillaceae bacterium
GTTGAGCGCATGGTCGCAGCCAATATGCTGACCAAACTGGACCAATCCAAGATCCCGAACATCGCGAACATCGACGCGGCCTTCATGAATCCGAACCATGATCCGGGTCGGATCTATTCTCTCCCTTACATGTGGGGCACGATCGGCATCGGCTATCGCAAGAGCCGGGTGGAGGGCGTGCCGGACAGCTGGAAGTGGCTGTTCGAGAGCGACCAGTATTCAGGCAAGATCGCGCTTCTGGGCGCGCCGAGCACGGTGATACAGATCGCCTGCAAGTATTTGGGCTATCCGCTGAATGAAAGCGATCCCGCGAAGCTGGAGAAGGCGGCGGAGTTGATCATCAAGCAGAAGCCGAACATCAAGGTCTTTGCCGACGATAACGGTCAGGACCTGCTGCTGTCCGGCGAGGTTGATCTTACGATGGAGTGGAATGGCGATATCCTGCAGGTGATGGCGGAGGACGACGACATCTCCTATGTGGTTCCCAAAGAGGGCGGTTTATTGTGGGAGGACACGCTGGCGATTCCAACCGGCGCTCCGCACCCTGACAACGCACATGCCTTCATCAACTATATCCTGGATGCCAAGGCCGGAGCGGCGATTGCGGACTTCATTCAGTACGCCACTCCGAACGCCGCCGCCAAAGCTTTGATGGACGAGAGCTACACCGGAAACCCCGCGATCTTCCCATCCGACGAAACCGTCAAGAACTCAGAAGTCGCGATCCACCAGGGCGCGGAATACAGCCAACTGATCGATCGGCTGTGGACCAAGATCAACGCCGCTTGATCCGCGCGGCATAAGGGGGAGGGCGAAGCATGGAAGACTGGCGGCGGACTCCGCTGGTCTTCTGGGTGACGAGTCTGCCACCTAGCCTTTGGCTTATCGTTTTTTTCCTGATCCCACTCGCGCTCGTCTGGGTCATGAGCTTCGGCGAGTTGGACGGGCTGGTGGATATCAAGATCACCGGAACGCTCGCGAATTACGAGCGCGCCCTGGATCCGCTCTACCTCGAAGTGTTCGGAAAATCGCTGCTCTTCGCAGGATTTACCACCGTAATCTCCCTGGTGGTCGGGTTTCCGGTCGCCCTGGCGATTGTGTTCGCAAGCCCGCGTTGGCGCCCGATCCTGCTTTTGCTTGTGATTCTGCCGTTCTGGACAAACCTGCTGATCCGAACCTACGCCCTGATCGCGGTGCTGCGGGTTCGTGGCTTTGCGAACTTCTCGCTTGAATGGTTATGGGACCAGGGCAATACCGTCCTCGCACTCCTGGGGCTTGGCTCCTACCAGTTGCTGGGCGAACGGTTTGAGCCGCTTGAGCTGCTCTACAACAATTCCGCTGTGGTGATCGGGCTGGTCTATGTCCACATGCCGTTCATGATCCTGCCGCTTTACGCCGCACTGGAACGGTTGGATCGGTCGTTGATCGAAGCCGCGCTCGATTTGGGGGCGTCGCAGTTTCGGGCGTTTCTGACGGTGGTGGTGCCATTGGCCCTGCCGGGCATCATCTCCGGTGGAATTCTGGTTTTCATCCCAGCGCTCGGCTCGTTCCTGACGCCGGATCTGCTGGGCGGGACGGACAGTCAAATGATCGCGAATGTGATCGAGCGCCAATTCAAGGGCGCCAATGACTGGCCGTTCGGCGCCGCCTTGTCCTTCCTGCTGATGTATCTGACCTTCGCGGCCCTGACGGTTCGGGCCTTGGTCAACCGGCGGGCGGAGCGGAGGGGGGGCGCATGAACCTTGCCAAGGTCTTCCGAAACCGCGAGCCGATCGGGCCGCTTGAATACACCAGACGCACCTGGATGCGGCTGACGCTGCTCGCAACCTTTGTGTTCCTCTATGCGCCAATCGTCACCCTGGTCGCGTTCAGCTTCAACGACAGCCGGCGCAACATCGTCTGGCGCGGGTTCAGCCTGAAGTATTACGAGCAGGCCCTGGCGAATGACGGTCTGATCGAGGCCTTCGTCAATTCGCTGACCATTGCCTTCGTGCAGACCATCATCGCGACGATCCTGGGTGCGCTGACGGCGCTGCTGCTGTGGCGGTTCAGATTCCCATTCCGAGGGGGCTACGAGGGGGCGATGGCGCTGCCGATCGTGATCCCGGAAATCTGCATGGGCGTGGCGATGCTGGCCTTCTTCTCGCGGATCGGCTGGCCGACCGACCTTCCGTGGCCGCTGAACTTGTCCGCGATAACCATCGCACACGTGTCCTTCAGTTTTCCGTTCGTGGCGGTGGTGGTGCGGGCGCGTCTCGAAGGCTTCAATCGGGAGCTCTCGGAGGCGGCGCAGGATCTTGGGGCGACCGAGTGGCAGGTGTTCCGGGATGTGATGGTGCCGTTCATGCGCCCGGGTCTGGTTGCGGGAGCCCTCCTGGCCTTTACCCTGTCGCTGGACGATTTCGTGATCACCTTCTTCACCTCCGGGCCGGATACCGTCACGTTTCCCGTCAAGGTCTATTCAATGGTCCGGTTCTCGGTGACCCCGGAGGTCAATGCGGCCTCGACCGTTCTTATCGCCATGACGGTGGTCCTGACAGTTCTGGCTTTGTGGCTGCAATCCCGCGCCAAACTCAAACCCGAAGAGGTGGCCGGGTGAGTACCGAGTTATCCCCAATCGTCGAGATCACCGGCGTCAGCAAACGCTTCGGCAGTTTTGCAGCGGTCGACGACGTCAATCTGACGATCGGCCAGGGTGAGTTTTTTGCCCTGTTGGGTCCGTCCGGTTGCGGTAAGACCACGTTGTTGCGGATGCTGGCTGGGCTGGAATTGCCGACTGAGGGGCGGATCATCATCGACGGCCAGGACATGTCCGGCGTGCCCGCCAATCAGCGTCCGGTCAATATGGTGTTCCAGTCCTATGCCGTGTTCCCGCATATGAGCGTGCTGGACAATGTGGGCTACGGCTTGAAGGTTTCGGGTGTCGCGCGGTCGGAGATCCGGGAGCGCGCGCAGGACGCGTTGGCGCTGGTGAAACTCGGCGATTTCGGCCACCGGATGCCAGACCAACTGTCGGGAGGGCAACGGCAACGGGTGGCCCTCGCCCGAGCGCTGGTCAAGCGTCCCAAAGTCCTTTTGCTGGATGAACCGCTGTCGGCGCTGGACGCCAAGTTGCGGGAGCAGATGCGGCTGGAACTGGTGAATTTGCAGGAGACGGTCGGCATCACCTTCGTGATCGTGACCCACGATCAGGACGAAGCGCTGTCGATGGCAAGCCGGATCGCAGTTATGGAGGCCGGCCAGGTCCGCCAACTCGCGCCACCGGCCGAATTGTACGAGTTTCCCAAGACCCGGTTCGTGGCCGATTTCATCGGCTCGGTGAACATGTTCGAGGGGAAGGTTGAGGCGGTCGAAGGTGATGTGATCCGGTTGTCCTGCCCCGGCCTGGAGCGACCCATCGAGGTCGAGCAGCCCGACACGCCACCGATCGGCAGCACGGCTTGGGCCGCTCTTCGACCCGAGAAGATCGATATCTCAAAGGAGCCGCCGCCCGACCCGACCGTCAACACCACCCCCGGTAAGATCGAAGAGATCACCTATCTCGGTGAGGTTTCGATCTATCATGTGCGGATCAGTGATGTTCTCCCGCTGGTCAAGGTGGCGATGGCCAACATTGATCGGGTCACCCGCAGGCCGTTTACCTGGGAAGATGAGGTGTACCTGTGCTGGACGAGGCAGTGCGGCGTGGTGCTGGACCGGTGACGGTTCCTGAAACCATCGACGTGGCCGGAGGCGAGGTTCATTGGGTTGAGCGGCCGGGCGGCATCAAGCTACGGGTCGCGACCTTCGGCGATCCGAATGCTCCCAACGGATGGTGTGCGGTCCTGCCGGGCTATACCGAGTTCATCGAGAAGTTTCTGGAGACCGTAGAGGACCTCCGGGCCCGTAACTACGCCGTTATGCTGCACGATTGGCGGGGCCAGGGCCTCTCGTCGCGCATGGTGGCGGACCGGCACAAAGGCCATCTCGACCGTTTCGAAACTCACCGCGACGATCTCTTGGCGATCTGGGATGCGTTTGGTCTGGGTTCGAACGCGTCGACTGTCTTCGCCCATTCGATGGGCGGCCATGTTGCCCTTTTGGCCGAAGCGGCGCGGCCCGGGCTGATCGGTCGGGCTGTCATGCTGGCACCCATGATGGGGATTGCGCCGCCCGGCATGCCCGTGGGCCTCGCGCGCGCCCTGACGTCGGGGTTCTGTGCGTTGGGTCTGTCGGAAACCTATGTGTTCGGCGGTGCGGGCTACGAGCCCGGTCGGCGCCCGTTCGAAGGCAACCGCTTGACCAATGACCGGGGTCGATATGAGCGGTTTCATCGTCTGATAGCGGCCAATCCTGAACTGGCCGTCGGGGATCCCACCTTGGGGTGGGTTCGGGCCGCCTTCCGCTCACTCGCGATGACGGACAAGCCCGGCTGGCTGGAGCAAATTAAAACACCGCTGCTCATGATCTCGGCAGGACAGGAAAAGATCGTCAACAATGCGGCGCTGGAGACGGCGACCGAACGTCTGCCGAACGCAGAGATCGTCCCGATTGCTGTGGCCGGTCACGATCTGATGAGCGAGACAGACGAAACACGGGCTGAGATTTGGGCGGCGATCGATCGGTTTCTGGAGCGGACGAAAGGGTGAGTGGGTTCGACCGGTGATACAAAAGCTGGTCAATGCTGCTGACCCGCACTACACTTTTAATACCGCGTGAAAGGAGCCCGAACATGATCATGATCGAACGCATTCTCGCCCGTATCCTTGAATTCATCGCTTGCGACCTGTTTATGTTCGATTCTGAACATGTGACCCGCGCCCGCCCGGCCCCAGTCCCGGTCCGCGTCCAATCCCAGCGGCGCCAAGTGATCCACCGCTTCGGGCGGTGAGCTGACCGATCGGTCAGAGCTTCGCGCGCACCGCGCCTGCTGTCCCAAAGCAAAAGGCTTTGCCGACCGTCTGCAATCGGGAAGCCAGAATTGGGTGGTGGCCCACTAGAATGGACGCGAACAGCATCGCCACTATGGACCGCTTCAGTACCGATTCATTTACGGCCCTGACGAATACCGCTGTACGTAGCCCTTTATCTAAAACGTTCTAACCATATCCAAAATTCTCTCAATCCGACGGTTTCGAGCTTTGTCCCGCTGGACGGCGGCTCGAGGTGGATGCACGCTCGGGAAGCTCGAGTTGACAAGAGCGGAACGGGAGGATCGATGGTGCCGGGACGTTTGCAAGACAAGGTGGCGGTAATCACGGGCGCCGGGTCGATTGGGCCGGGCTGGGGCAATGGCAAGGCGACCTCGGTCCTGTTCGCGCGGGAGGGGGCCAAGGTAGTCTGTGTCGACCGGAATTCAGACGCCGCCGAGGAAACCAAGGATTTGATCGAGGCCGAAGGCGGTGTCGCGCTTGCGGTGACCTGCGACGTCTCGAAAAAGGATCAGGTCGATGCGATGGCCAAAGCAGTCTTCGAGCGGTTTGGTAGGATAGATATTCTGCACAACAATGTTGGCATCGCCGTCGTCGGGGGGCCGGTCGAGATCGAAGAGGATGTCTGGGACCGGGTGTCCGACGTCAACCTCAAGAGCCTGTATCTGGTGTGCAAGGCGGTGCTGCCGATCATGGAAGCCGGCGGCGGTGGGGCCATTGTCAACACATCCTCGATCGCCGGTATCCGGTATACCGGGGTCGACTACATCACCTACTCGACCACCAAGGGGGCGATCATCCCATTCAGCCGGTCGATCGCGCTGCAGTATGCCAAGAAGGGCATCCGGTCGAACTGCATTCTTCCCGGTCTGATGGATACACCAATGATCTATGCCGGATTGCAGGACGCTTATTCGGACGGCGATATGGACCGTATGAAGGAGATTCGAGGGGCCCAGTGCCCGACCGGGAAAATGGGAGACGCCTGGGACGTGGCGCATGCGGCCTTGTTTCTGGCGTCCGATGACGCGAAATATGTGACCGCGACCGAGCTGGTCGTGGATGGTGGTCTGACCGCGAAATTCTCCTGAATGCGAGCGCACGGCACAGGGTTTTGGCGGAGCGCTCGCAATACCCGCCCGAAAGCTTTAAAAGCCGTCATGATTCTGCCGCTTTGTGGGTGCAGATCGCCCCCTTAGCTGTGCTGTGTACGACGAGCTGATTGGAGTTGCTCGATGTTTTCCTGCCTTCCTTTCACCAAGGCCAAGGTCCTGCGGGCTCTGGCTCTGACCGCATCCATTGCCGTAGGTGCCGCAATCTGGCCCGACGCGCCGGCGTTCGCCCAGGGCAGCGCTTTTCAGAGCGGATCCTGGGCCGGCTCGGCCTATGGGAACAAGGAGGGCAAGTTCGAACGTTGCGTTATCACCTCGGAGTTTCCGGGCAAGCCGGTTCTTGGGTTCGGCCGCGAGCTGACCGGCAAGTTCGAGATCTGGTTGGTCAACCCGGGATGGGCCTATGCCCAGGGGGCCACCGAGTTGGTCACTTTGAGCATTGATAGCGAGCCGCCGAAGACCGGGAATTTTCTGGCGATTGGCGCGGACCGGATCGCAACCCAGCTTCCGCCGAGCTCTCCGCTGATTGACGGTTTGAAGCGTGGAAGTCGGCTGAAGATGACCTTTGGCGGGGTCACCTACGAGTATCCCTTGAAGGGGACGTTCAACGCGATCGCGGCGCTCGATACCTGCGCCCGCAACCAGGGGGTCAAGGTCGCCGGTGGCGACAAGCCGGCGGCGCCCAGCGCTCCGGACAAGCAGGCGCAGGCCGAAAAAGCACTTCGGATGCTGGCCGCTGTGGACGGCGACACACTCTTCAGATTGTCCTCCGGTGATTTCGCTGCGCGAGTCGTCCTCGCGGACCCGGATCGATTCCGCGTTCCCGAGGACCTGCAGGACGCGAAGAACCGAACCAAATCGGATTTCGTCTGGACGGTTGAAGGAGGCTTCGGAATTGCCAAGGGCGTTCCCGGAAGTCCGACCGAGGAAGAGCTCCGGGAGGGCCTGGTCAAATTGCGTCAGGACGGGTGCAAAGGTGAACTGACCAGCTCTGCTGATATGCGGATCTCGGCTGTGAAGGATCGGATCATCAAACGCGTCGAAATTGGCTGCAGCAAGGATGTGAACGGCAATCCTGCCTATGAGGCCTTTAGCTTCTATCCCCATGTCAGCGGCAACATGATCATGATCGTGCATTTCACGAAATCGCCGGACACCTCGAGGGCGGCCGACGATGCATTCTTCAAGATCGTAGAGGCGGTGGCAGGCGCCTCCTGATCCGTCTCTCGAGACGACGCGGCGTGGCTGTGCCACGGACGGACAGGTCGCTCCGGAGCCGGAATGCGCCTTCGACGATCGCTGAGCTGAAATACGACAGTGATTGGGATGCCTGCTTGCCGTGCGAGCGGAAGGGATCCCCGTTGCCCCATGGCCCTCGCCTGCGTTAGAAACCGCAAACGCTTTTTGAACGGGTGCCGCCATCGGTGCCGCACGGGAGATTTCATCTATGGCTTCGTATCAGTACATCTACGTGATGAACGGCCTCTCGAAAGCCTATCCGGGGGGCAAAGAGGTCCTCAAGGATATCCGGCTGTCCTTTTTCCCGGGCGCGAAGATCGGCGTGATCGGTGTCAACGGTGCGGGTAAGTCCACCCTATTGAAGATCATGGCCGGTGTGACAACCGATTTTCAGGGCGAGGCGTGGGCGGCCGATGGCGCCAAGGTCGGCTATCTTGCGCAGGAGCCCGAGCTTGATGACACCACCGACGTTCAGGGCAACGTCATGCAGGGCATGGGCGAAATCAAGCAGATCGTCGATCGCTTCAACGAAGTCAGTATGAAGTTCGGCGAGGAGATGACCGACGACGAAATGACGGCCCTTCTTGCCGAGCAGTCGGAGCTGCAGGAGAAGATCGACGCCGCCGATGCCTGGGATCTTGACCGCAAGGCTGAGATTGCGATGGACGCGCTGCGCTGCCCTCCGGCCAACGCCGACGTCACAAAATTGTCCGGTGGTGAGCGACGGCGCGTGGCCCTTTGCAAGCTGTTGCTCTCTCAACCAGATCTGCTGCTGTTGGATGAGCCGACCAACCATTTGGACGCCGAATCGGTGGCCTGGTTGCAGCGGACTCTCAGCAGCTACCCAGGCGCGGTGGTGACCATCACCCATGATCGCTATTTCCTCGACGATGTCGCCGAATGGATCCTGGAGCTCGATCGGGGCCGGGGTATTCCGTACGAGGGGAACTATTCCGGCTGGCTTGAGCAAAAGCAGAAGCGGCTGGAGAAGGAAGGCCGGACAGAGGCCGCGCGTATGCGCACGCTGGAGCGGGAGCGGGAGTGGATCCAAGCCTCTCCACGCGCGCGGCAGGCCAAATCCAAGGCCCGTATCCAGGCCTATGAAGAGCTGCTGTCAAACAACCAGCAAAAGGCGGACGATACCGCTCAGATCGTCATCCCGGCCGGCCCGCGTCTGGGAGATACGGTCATTGAGGCAAATGATCTTGGTAAGGGCTTCGGCGACAAGCAGCTGATTGAAGGACTGTCCTTCAAACTGCCGCCGGGTGGCATCGTTGGCGTGATCGGCCCGAACGGCGCAGGCAAGACCACCTTGTTTCGCATGATCACCGGGCAGGAGAACCCCGATCAGGGCACCTTCAAAGTCGGTGAGACCGTTGTCATGGGCTATGTCGATCAGAGCCGCGACTCACTCGATGGAAATAAAACCGTGTGGGAGGAGATCTCCGACGGCCTGGACGAGATTGATCTCGGCCGGCGCAAGATGCCAAGTCGAGCCTATGTCGGCCAGTTCAATTTCAAGGGCGGCGATCAGCAGAAGAAGGTTGGACAGCTCTCAGGTGGAGAGCGCAACCGGGTCCATCTTGCGAAAATGCTGAAGTCTGGCTCCAACCTGTTGCTGCTCGACGAGCCGACCAATGATCTGGACGTCGATACGCTGCGGGCGCTCGAAGAAGGGCTGTTGGACTTCGCGGGCTGCGCCGTGATCATCAGCCATGATCGCTGGTTCCTGGATCGGGTTGCCAGCCACATCCTCGCCTTCGAAGGCGACAGCCATGTGGAATGGTTCGAGGGCAACTATCAGGCCTACGAGGAAGACCGGAAGTCCCGTCTCGGCGACGAAGCTCTGAACCCGCACCGGATCAAGTACAAGCCGCTTGTGCGGACTTGAGCTTGGCGCGCGATCAGAAGCTTTGGACCGATATCGAGGATCCCAATCTGTTGATCGCGCGTCCTATCTGAGTGGTACCAGGATTCTGAGTGGTACCAGGATCATTTCATCCGGCTGTTCTTCTGATCCAGGGCTTCCGTGAGGGCGGCAAGTTCACCGCCTTTGCTCTGGATGAGTGCTGTATATTCCTGGCGTTGCGTCACGCTCATGCTGACGCCTTCGATGACCACGTCGACCACCTTGAAGTCGCCGTCTGTCGGCAAGAGGCGCCAATCGACCTTGACTGCTTGCGTTTGGCCGCCGGGGGCGACGATCTCTGAATTGACCAGGACGAAGCGCCCGTCTTCTCGGCTGCCCGTTACATTCAGCTTCTGCCCGGAGTAGTCGCCGAAGCGGCTGGTGTAGGTGTTCACGATGCTGGTGTGGAATGCCTTGAAATAGGCTTCCTGATCCGCCTCGGATGCACCTCTCCAATAGCGCCCGGCAAGAAACTGGGCGATCCCACGCATGTCGAAAAACGAGTCCAGAATCTTGCTGAATTCGGCCCGGTTTTCCGTCGGAGTGGCGTCTGCCTGCACGATTGCGAGAGCTTTTTCGGCCAAGGTGTTCACGAACTGCTGGGCCGACTCTGTCGCCGACGCGGGCCGAACCGAGTTGAGCGTCAGGCCTGCCAAAACCAGCACGACCATGCATGACTGAGCCAGCCATCCCGGAGTCCGACGCACGGCCGACGGCCGACTCCAGCTAAATCCGGATGTCGGAAACAAGGTCATGCGTCGGTCCTCCAGGTGATCTGCATAGCAGAAAGTAATTTAAAGGTGGCGGCAGCCAAACACACGACGTCGGTCCTAACCAACACCATATGGAATTCCCAGTTTTATCTACCGATACGGCGAACCCGCGCATTTGGATCGTGAGACTAGTCGGACGAGGCCCTGCTGCTGGTCTGCTCAGTCGATTTTCCAGGGTAGCCTTCGAACTCTTTGCCATTGGATTTCGGCGAACTGGCGCCAATCGAGCCTGGCTCTCCGTCACGGATGAGAGCATCCCGACGCTGTTTGTAGATCGATCGAACGCGGGCGTAGTAATCGACCGAACTTTCACGCAGGTCATTGATCGCGTCGAAGTTCCGCGCCCGGAAGTCAACAGCTTCCATCACGCGACGACCGATCTGGAACTTTTGATTCACGTCTTCGTCGCCGATGTAACGGGTCGGATCGAGGAAGTAGTCCACCACTTTGCCGATGCCATCGCGCGCGTTAGACGGTCCGAGCACCGGCAACATCAGGTAGGGGCCGTCACCAGTGCCATAATGGCCGAGGGTCTGACCGAAATCTTCGTTCTGAGCTTTCAGGCCAAGCCCGGTGGCATTGTCGACCAAGCCAAACAGCGGGGCGTTTGCGACGAACCGCTGGGCGGTGATGCCCGCGCCGTCCCAGTCGCCCTGGAACGCGTCGTTCGCGAGGATGACGGGCGTTGCAATCCAGCCCAGAAATCCAGCGACCATATCTCTTACGGGATCAGGGATGACGGTCCGGTAAACGTATGCGGTCGGCTGCAGAATAAAGATATCTAGCGTCTCATTGACGGCAAAGATCAAACGGTTGGGAACTTCGAGCGGGTCATATACCTCACCCTGTTCCAAAGAACCTGGGGCGGAGCAACCCCCGAGAAGTCCTAGGCCGATTATGGCCGCCGCAATCGACCGTCGCATTGAATTGCGCCCCTTCCTAGAGCAGCGCGTTTCCGCGCGTGTTCCAAAGTCAAACAAACGTTCCGTCAACGCCTGCTCATTTACCTTCAAACTCTGCGCGGACGCATGCGGAGACGCACCACATCAGCCCGCAGCGTCTGAAGGTCAATTTTGCTATCACAGTGCGTCTTTCGGCGCTAGCACGGGATATATACGCCGTTATCTGAATGACCCGGACTGTTGCAAAAATATCGCGGTCGATACCCGGAGCGCATTTTATAAGTTTGATCAAATATATCAGTCTATTGCAGACGGCCAAACGATTCGGGATGTCTGCATGCCTACCGCACCCTGTGTGCCATCGCATGCGCCCGGCGTTGCCACTCGACGACGCCGACGGCCCGGTAAAGCCGGCCAGCTTGGACCAAGAGAGCGGTGGCGGTTGCGTTGTCGACATTGACCGACAACAGACCGATCAGAAGCGCGCAATCCGCTTCCGCCAAACGATCGCCGATCGACTGGAACAGCAGGCGCGCTTCCGCATAAGCCTGTTGGGCCTGCGACAAGCGCCCCAAAGCCGCTTCCAGATCTCCAATGGCGCGTAGCGCGGTCGCTTCACCATGAGGGTCCCTCAGACTGGAGTACATGGTCCGCACCTGAGCGAAATTGACCCTGGCACGGTCCGGATTGTCCATCAGCAGATCGATCTGACCGAGATCCATGAGAGTTTGGGCCGCGTCTCGCGCTCCTCCGGCGTTCTGATAGTGACCGTAGGCTTCTTTCAAAACCTCCCTGGCCGCCCGCGGTTGGCCCAATGCCATATCAACATGGCCACGGCCTTTCTGGGCATCTGCGGTGAGCAGGAGGTCACTGCCATTCTTTGTCTGGGCGATGGCCCGCTCGAAGAGTCCGCGTGCCTCGCTCAGGTTGCCGGCCAACCGCTCCATTTCGCCAAGGCCAATCTGAACACGCGCTTCCTGATCTCGCTCACCGCTCTCGATGAACAGGTTTCGAGCGATCTGTCCGTTTGCGCGCCCCCAATCGAAACGGATTCGGGCCCGTTTCACGTCTCCGCGACCGGCGATCAGTTCGCTGACCCCCACGCGACGCCCGGCCTGCTTGAATCGATCAATTCCCTCGAGAACCATTTCCCGGGCCTCGTTCGGGCGCTGCATCCGCCTATAGAGGTCCGCAATGACGATCCGCACTAGGCCTTCCCCCAGATAGTCTCCGGTCCGGCGATAGTTGGAGATCGCGCGTTCGAAGTGATTCTGGGCTTCTCCGATCTGGCGTTGCGCGCGGTTCAACTCCCCGCGACACGACAAGGCATGGGCTTCGCCCAACCGATCGCCGACCTGACTCAGGACGAACGCGGCCTGCTCGAAATTGCCTGCCGATTCGTCGGTCAAGGAGACCCGGGCGCAGGCCTCCCCGAGCCCGAGGAGAGAGTTGCCCTCAACCATCCGATCGTTGTCGCGGGCGCTGATGATGCGGCTGGCATCGAAGGCTTGTCGGGCCTGCTCATACGACTTGCGGATCAGCGCCAGATTACCTTTCGATAGAAGGGCTTTGGCTTCGGTTGCAGGATCCTTAAGCGCCCTCGCAGTGGCGACGGCCTGATCGAGAGTCTTGTCGGCCTCCGTCAGATTGCCGGTTTCGCCGGCGACCTGTGCCTGGGTGATCTGAACAAGCAGGCGGCCGGATTCATCCTTACCTTCTGAGAAGAGGCTGAATGCCTCCTGCAAGTTCTTCTGCGCATCCTCGTAAAGGCCGCATATTCGAAACCCTTCGCCTTGCGCCCAAAGCCGCCCCGCCGTGGCTGAAGGTCCAGTCGAAAGGACGCCACCGGAGCGCATCGCTTGCACACCTCCCGAGTGTTTGATGCTGCGGGTGACCCACCAATCGACGATCAATCCGGCGAAGCCAAGAAATCCAACAACACCGGCGGCCAGATGCTGAAAATTCGGATTGCGATCCAGAGTGAATAGATAGGCGCAGCCGACCCCAAAAATCGTTCCGCCGACAATCGTAAGTCGACGACGCCAAAGGCCGAATTTTCCACGTCTCTTTGCGCTGCTGATTGCGGATAACATGTTTCGATCACTTACCGGTTCAGTGCGAAAAGGCTGAAGCCTTCAACGAGGTGACGGCGTTAGCTGCGTTGTTGGTCAGAGTTTAGCCTCGACCCATAGCAGGCGCGACGGTTCAAATTCCATTTCGGTTACGTGGACGCAGACATGCGCCGGTAAATTGGCTTCAGGAGGGCGGGCAGCAAGTAGATCGGGAATTGCAGGAGCGCCAGATACAGGAACACTTCCGGCTCAAAAGCCGCAGGTGCCGCCCCGAGAACGATAGCCATGTTTCGGTTGCCGGCCGTCAGGGCGACGGAACCCGCGGCCCGCCGGCCCAACGAGAGGAAAAGGAGAGCGCTGACTGCCTGAAGCGTCACGCTGGCCGCAAAGGCCACGCCCACCAGAAGCGCGACTCGGCTTGGGTCCTTGATGGCAGCGGCCGTTACCCCGTCCATGACCGAAACGGCGAAGATCAGCATGATCACCACGACCCCGCCGTCAATCGCTGCGGAATGCCGCTCCAACCGACCGACCCCGGCGGCTTTGCGGATGGTCCACGCCAAACCGCCGGCAAGCGCCAGAAAGGCGGCAAGGCGCAGCGACAGATCCAGCGCCGAGATGTGAAGCTCCAACCCGATCAAGCCCAAGACGATTGACGGCAAGGTGAGCGGCATCAACAGCCCGCATAGGGTCATCACCCCAAGCGTCAAGGCGCCATCCAATCCGACGAGAAAGGCTATCGCGGTGACCGAGACCAGCGGAGGTGATGCGCTCCAGACAACCAAGGCCGTCCGGGCGCCGCCGTCCAGCCCAATTGCCTCGGCGCCCAGATATCCCAGGACCGGGGAGACCAGGAGAATAAAGGCGGAGGCTGGCAAGATCTGAAGCGGCTTACGCGCCAACGCGGCGATTGCGCCGGCGTCCAGACGCAGAAGTGCCGCCACCAAAAGGCCGAGTACGGCAGGGATGAGCAGGGGACGGGCCAAGGCTGCCAGATCCGGCAACACCAGACCAATGAAGACCCCGCCGGCCAGCAATGTGGTGGCACGTCGACCCATCCAGGCAAGCAGGCGCATCATGCGGAATCCCTTGATGTTCAGGTCAGGCTGTGGCCGGGTTTCCCCGACACGGTGAGGCGGTTAGGATCACGACCATGACAAAAGACACCAAAGCTCTCGATATCATCGCCGCAGGCTGGTCGGCCCGGGAATGGTTCGATTCAGGAACCCTGAACGTGCGCCCCGATTGGATCGACTACAATGGTCACATGAATGTCGGCTACTACCTTGTGGCCTTCGATCAGGCGACCGAGCGGTTGTGCGAGCATTTCGGCGTCGGTGAAGCTTATCGTCATGAATCGGACGCCGGGATTTTCGTGTTGGAGGCGCATGTCACCTATGATCAGGAAGTTGCGGAAGGCGCACCGCTGCAGTTTCGGACCCGGCTGGTCGATTGCGATGCCAAGCGGTTCCACATCGTCCACCACATGATCGAGGGGAATGAGGGGTATTTGGCCGCGACCAATGAGCTGATGTGCATGCATGTCGACCTCACCGAGAAGCGGGGAACGCCGTTTCCCGAGGGGATCGCCGAAAAAGTTTCCGCTCTGGGTCGGGCGCATTCGGGGCTGGAGCACCCGCATGGAACCGGTCGCGCCATCGGCATCCGTCGCAAGTAAATTTGAGCTGCTGTCTTCCTCAAAAAGCCCTAGTCGTCACCGTCCGGCTCCGGGGGCACCAGGGCCCGTGCGAGGATGCGCGCAACCTCGTCCGCAGTGAAGCCGATGGTGCGTTTTTCCGGAACTTCGTCGCCCAAAGCCGTGCGCCCGACCATCTCGTATAGGGCGGCCGCACCTAGGAACGTCTGAGGGTCCAGGCCGATGGTCGCAAAGGCGCGCGCGATCTCCTCCATTTCACCGACCCATCGATAGGCTTTCGGTGCCATATCCGGGAGCGAACGGTCGAATCTGTCGAGCAGCATGCGCTGCGACGCGGCCAACTCCTTTGCAAGATCCGCCTCGACCCCATAGGCGCGGGCTGCCGTCATGGATTGGGTCGCGATCGCGGTCAGGCCCTTTGTGATCGCCGCGTAGCACATCTTCAGCGCGGACGCCGCTCCGACCCCGCCGGACACCGCCCGGACATCGAGTCCGGCTTGGCGAAGACCGAGCACCCGTTCCACCAAGTCCTCATCACCTGAGATGTAGATACGGGGACCGCCGCCGCGTCCGGACTTTGGGGGGCCTCCGATGATGCCACCGTCCAGGAAGGGGCCGCCCACCGCATCGATGGTTTCGCCGACCTCGACCGCGGACGCCGGCGCGATCGCGTTCAGATCCACATAGATAGGCCGTCGCTCGGCAAGCCCGATGGCAGATGCCAAGCGTTCCGCCAAGGGCAACGCGTGTGACGGGGGAAGGATCGAGAGCACCACGTCGCTGCCGTCGATCGCGGCCAAATCGTCGGCCACATCCCGGATCCCGGCCTTGTCGGCCAACTCCATGGTCCTGAGCGACCGATCCGCCAGATTGGTCACCACGTCGATCCCGTTCTCGACCATCACCCGGCCGATCGCGTGACCCATGTCGCCCGGCGCGTACAGCGCCACCCGTTCAATCGTCATATTCTCTTCGCACCTTCGGTTGACCCTCGATTGGGGAAGGTTGCACGTGGATGACACCGTAGATAGGTTACCGCGTCTTCACATGGGATACACCGAACCGTGCAATACGTCAGCACTCGTGGCCAAGCGCCAACCTTGCCTTTCGACGATGTTCTTCTGGCGGGGCTTGCCTCGGATGGTGGCCTTTACGTGCCCGCGTTCTGGCCATTGTTCTCCAAGGACGATCTCCGTTCCATGCGCGGGAAGCCTTATGCCGAGGTTGCGTTCCGGGTGATGCAGCCGTTCGTCGGCGAAACCGTGCCGCCTGAAGTGCTGAGGACCATCATCCAAGAGGTTTATGCCGGATTCGACCACACCTGCGCGGCGCCGTTGAAGCAATTGCGGTCCGGGCTTTGGTTGATGGAACTGTTCCATGGGCCGACCTTCGCCTTCAAAGACTACGCGATGCAGGTGCTGGCGCGCCTGTTCGATCACATTCTGGAGCAGAGAGGCGAGCGGGTCACGATCTTGGGGGCCACATCCGGGGATACCGGTGCCGCCGCAGTGGAAGCCTTCCGTGACAAGGACAGGATCGACTGTTTCATACTGTTCCCGAAGGGCCGTGTCTCGCCGATGCAGCAGCGGCAGATGACCACCGTCGATGCCCCGAACATTCATGCGATTGCGTTGGAGGGGAACTTCGACGACTGCCAGGACCTTTTGAAGGCGGCTTTCGCGGACGAGCAATTCCGGATGGGGGTGAACCTGTCCGCAGTGAACTCGATCAACTGGGCCCGGATCATGCCGCAGATCGCCTATTATTTTTGGGCGGGCATTCAACTGGGCGCGCCGGACGTTCCTGTCGGATTTTCTGTGCCGACCGGAAATTTCGGAAATGTCTACGCGGCTTATGCGGCCCGGCAAATGGGATTGCCGATCGACCGGCTTGTGGTCGGCACCAACCAGAACGACATACTCGATCGGTTTTTCCGGAGCGGGACCATGGAAATCCTCGGGGTCGAGCCCACCTTGTCCCCGTCCATGGATATTCAGGTTTCCAGCAACTTCGAGCGGCTGTTGTTCGACATGGTCGACCGGGACCCCGCAGCCTTGGCCAATCTGATGACCGGTTTCCGCAGGGACGGAAAGTTTGCGGTCGATGCCGACCAACTGGCAACGGTAAGCCACCTGTTTCAGAGCCATAAGGTCGATGATGACGCCATCACAGCGACCATCCGGGACGAGATGGCGCAGAGTGGTGAGCTTCTGGACCCGCACACCGCCGTCGGGGTCGCTGCCGCTTTGCGCGTGTTGGCGGTTTCCGCCAAGGATACGTGCCCCAACACGAATGCATTGGTGGCGTTGGCGTGCGCCCATCCGGCAAAATTCGAGAAGGCCGTCCAACGGGCGCTCGGACATTCGCCCGAACTGCCGCCACGCCTGGCCGAGATGATGGAACTACCTGAAAAGCACAACGGGTTGCCCAATGATCTCGCCAAACTTGAGAACTTCATCCAGGACCGCGTCCGCGGACAAGGAGCTGCTGCTTGACCGACCATACCGGTGCCAAAGTCACCAAACTTCCCAACGGTCTGACCGTCGCAACCGACCGAATTCCGTCCGTCTCTTCGGCAAGTGTCGGGATCTGGATCGGAGTCGGAACGCGGCATGAGCATGCGGAAGAGAACGGGCCCGCCCATCTGATCGAGCATATGGTCTTCAAGGGCACGCGCCGCAGGGACGCCGCCGCAATCGCTCGTGAGATCGAGGATGTGGGCGGTCACATGAACGCCTATACAAGCCGCGAGCAAACCGCGTATTTCGCAAGGGTTCTGTCGGACGACCTGCCGCTCGCCGTCGATCTGATCGCCGATATCGTACAGGATTCGGTCTACGACACCGAAGAGCTGTCGCGCGAGCGGACGGTCATCCTGCAGGAGATCGCGCAGGTCAACGACACACCGGACGACGTCATCTTCGACCATTTCCAGGAGATCGCTTTCCCGGATCAGCCGTTGGGTCGCCCGGTTTTGGGTAAACCTGATGTGGTTCGGTCCGTCGAGCGGGACCGGTTGGTCAACTACATCGATACCAACTACGGCCCCGGCTCGTCCGTGCTCTCCGCCTCCGGAGATGTCGATCACGATACGTTGGTCGAGCTTGTCGGAAAACGCTTCGATCATTTGCCCGGCGCTTCCAAATCCGAAACCGAACAAGGTGCCTACAAGGGCGGCGAGATGCGGGTGAAGAAGGACCTGGATCAACTGCACTTCACCCTCGGCTTCCGGGGTGTGTCCTATTCGGACCCTGATTTTTACGCGTTGCAGGTGCTCTCCACACTGTACGGGGGGGGCATGTCGTCCCGTCTTTTCCAGGAAGTGCGGGAGAAGAGGGGGCTCGTCTATTCGATCCACTCGTTCACGTCGTGTTACATGGATGACGGGATATTCGGGGTCTATGCGGGCACCGGTCCCGACGAGATCGGCGAGGTTGTGCCGATCGTCTGCGATGAGCTGCTGTCTCTCGGCGAAACTCTGCAGGAGGGCGAGTTGGCCCGCGCCCGCGCCCAACTCAAGGCCTCCCTGCTGATGAGCCGGGAAAGCACCTCGACCCGATGCGAGCAGCTTGCCAATCATTTGCTGGTGCACGGCCGTCCGGTCGATGTGGACGATATCGTCGGCAAGGTGGAGGCGGTGGATGAGGACATGATCCGCCGTTTGGTGGCCCGCCTCTTGAAGAGCACGCCGACCATGGTCGCTGTCGGTGCCACCCAATCGCTTGAAAGCTACGACGCGATCCGCGCGCGATTGAAGAGTTGAAGCGGAGTTCTTCTGATCC
Organism: uncultured Rhodospirillaceae bacterium; assembly: GCA_937891725.1. Lineage (GTDB taxonomy): Bacteria > Pseudomonadota > Alphaproteobacteria > Thalassobaculales > Thalassobaculaceae > JANSYC01. The sequence continues at coordinate 18,357 of CALAHL010000862.1, forward strand.
AAGCTCGTGACGGGTGGACGCGCGGCAGCATCCCAATCCGAGGTTATGGAACCGCTTTCCACCCTTAGCGTTGATCTGTTATCGCACTGATAACAAGGAGTTCGCCATGTCCTCTTCGGACAACACCTATCGAATCATCGAAATCGTGGGATCGTCGACCAACAGTATCGAGGATGCGATCAAGACCGGGTTGGCCCGAACTAGCGAGACAGTGAAACATCTTCGTTGGTTTGAAGTGACGGAGACGCGCGGGCACATTGAGGATGGCAAGATTGCCCATTATCAGGTCGGCATGAAGGTTGGGTTTACCGTCGAGTGACGGCAGCGGGGAGCTGACGTTTTTCTGCAATGCTTCCC
>CALAHL010000863.1 GCA_937891725.1 uncultured Rhodospirillaceae bacterium
GCACGACCTGCACGTCTGGACCATCACCTCGGGCCTCGACGCGATGAGCGGCCATCTGGTGATCACCGACGAAAGCCGGTTCCGCGAGATCCTTCAGGCCGCCCACGATCTGCTGCGCGACAGTTTCGGTATTCAGAAGACCACGATCCAGATCGAGCACCCAGAGCTACGTGAGACGCCGCCGCACGCCTGAACCGAGCGTCAGTGCTTTTTAGAGATCCAGACCATGAAGGGGAGCTGGCCGTTCGGCATGATCAGGTTGCCGATCGCGGTCACCACGCCGAGCTCCTTGTTCTTGAAGGCGCCGTTGATCTCGAAATCGACCATCTCATCGGGAAAGATCACCTGGTCGACATGTTCGGCGAAGGCCTTGACGATCTGCACCGGGGTCCGTTTCTCGAAGATATCGGCCTCGGCGTTGAAATCGTACTTCGCCTCGGTCCCGCGATCGGCGCTCATCATGGTGGCGGTCAGGGTCACGCGATCGGCCATTGCATCCTCCAGGAAGGTTGAGGTCTCTTCCTAGCACCGTTGCGTGACAGATCGATGATGGGCCCCAGCGGGGCGAGTCACGCCGCGCCCGGGGATGCTGTGACCTGGGACGCTACGACCCAGGGAAAGGCGGTCTCTCTCTCCGCCAGCAACCAGGTTCCGCCGAGGGATGATGGCAGCGTCAGCGCCAGCAGTCCGTCACCGGCATGGCGCGGTGCGAACCCGCGCCCCTCCAGGAACACCCGTGTTGCCGCGAGATCCTCGCTCAAAAGCCCATAGAGGCCGATATGGGGCGCGGTCGGAATCTCCAGCCCCGGCACCATCTCCGTCACGGCCTCGACGGTCGCCAGCACCACCCCGCCACGGGCGAGCGGAATCCGGCTCACGCCCGGGCGGAGTTCGACCGGGTCGCTGTCCAGGAACCGGGCATAGCGCGCGATCGCTTCGGCCCGATCGGTCGGAACGATCACCACGTCCCGCAGACCGATCAGACCATTGTCGTGGTCGAGCCAGCGCGGTTGCCAGACCAGATCCTCGGTCAGATGGGTCAGGTACTGCACGCGCCCTTCCGGCATGGTGCTTTCCGGCGTCCGGCAGACGGTGAACGCGGCCATGCCCTCGCCGCCATCCTCGGTCGGCACCGGACGTCGAAGATTGACCGGCGGCTGCGGCTCAAAGCCCTGTTCCGCCAGCCGTGCGCTGCGGGTCAGCGCGTCATCGGTTGAGAGCGCCACGATGTGAACGCCGGTATAGCGGTCCAACTGGCGCTGGGTCCGAGCACCGGTGGGCGTTGAGCCGTCGGAGACGCACAGGACTTCCAGATACCCCTCCCGCAGCATGCAGCAATGGTTCGCCGTGCCGGAGGGGGTCGGTGCCTGACCCTCGGACGGGGTGGTGCGGTGCAGGGTATAGGGGGTCTGCAGGAAACCGAGGCGCGCCAGATCCCGATGGGCGGCGTCCATGTCCGGCACGAAGTGGCCGAGATGGTCCAGAAAGGTTTCGCCTTTTCGCGGCAATTGGCGGAACGCGGTCATGATTTGGCCCCAATTCGGGTATGGACTAAATGTCGAAATATCAGATCTTGCATACCCACGTTAAGCATACTGGGAGTTCCTCTCCGGGGAAACGATCCGTTTGACCGCATGATCCGGAGATGCTGCGAGGAGATATCGATGACCCATCTGCACCTGAACCACCAATCCCCCGACCTACGGCCGAATGTCCATTTCCGTCGGAGCTATCTGACGGCCCGGGTCTCCGGCGTTGAGTTGTGCGAGACCATGCGGGTCGGGATCCTGATGGCCAGCGCGGTTGCGGCCTTTGCCTGGGTGCTGATGGCGATCCGCGCTTAGGCTGTTCCCCTGTGACCGATCGTGGCCTAGCATACCCTCAACCCGCGATCAAAGCGGGAGGGAGGATTGCCATGACCACGCAACTTCGGGACCCGGACCGGACCGGGGCATCCCATCTTCTGTCACCCGCCGAGATCGCCCATTACGAAGAACACGGTTACGTCACGCCCGACTGGCGCTTGCCGGACCACCTGCTGGCCGAGATGCGCGCGGCGCTCGATACCCTGCTGGCGGGCAATGACGGGGTCAGTCGGGACAGCATGTTCTGTCCGCATATCGTCGCCGGCGGCACCCAGGGCCTGAAGGGCGACAATCGCTGGCTCGATTTCGCGCGGATTCCCGAAATCCTCGACATGGTCGGCCAGGTGATCGGCCCCGACTTTCTGTTGTGGGGCACGACCGTGTTCGGCAAGCCGGCCGGGACCGGCAAGCGCGTGCCCTGGCATCAGGATGGCGAGTATTGGCCCATCAAGCCGCTGGCCACCTGTTCGGCCTGGATCGCGCTCGATGATGCGACACCGGAGAATGGCTGTCTGCGGGTCATTCCAGGCTCCCATAAAAGTCAAAGATTGCGGGCGCACAATCAGAACGACAGCGCGGATCTGGTCCTGAATCAGGAACTGGACCCATCCGAATTCGACGAGGCCGAGGCCCACGACATCGTTCTCAAGGCGGGGCAACTCTCGCTGCACGACGTCTACCTGGTGCACGGCTCGGAGCCGAACCGGTCCGACAAGCGGCGCGCAGGCTATGTCTGCCGCTACATGCCGACCAGTTCCCATTTCGACCACGGCTACGGCAGCCAGCTTCAGGCGCGCGGCGGCAACCAGGTCGATTTCACCACCCGGGCCCTGTGGTTGATGCGGGGCCGGGATCTGTGCGGCAAGAACGATTTCGAGGTCGGGCACGGCTAGGCACGGCGGTCTTCAGTCCCCGTCCGCACCCGGATAGGGCTTGTCCTGTTTGGCCTCGACCACGCTGCGCCGCACTTCGCGGGTCTCCCGGAAGAACTTTTCCAGCGTGTCGCCGTCGTCCCAGCGGATCGCGCGCTGCAACAGGCTCAGGTCCTCGCCGAAGCGCTGGAGCATTTCCAGAACGGCTTCCTTGTTGTTGAGGAACACATCCCGCCACATGATCGGGTCGGAGCCGGCGAGCCGGGTGAAGTCCCGGAAACCGCCGGCGGAAAAGCGGATCACGTCGCGCTGTTCGCTCGACTGCAGGTCGAAGGCGGTGCCCACGATGCTGTAGGCGATCAGGTGCGGCAGGTGCGAGGTCATGGCCAGGACCTTATCGTGATAGTCGACCGCCATTTCCTCGACAATCGCCCCGCAGCGGCCCCACAGCACGGTCAGGCGCTCCACCGCATCGCGATCGGTCGTCTCCCCCGGCGTCAGGATCCAATAGCGCCCGTCGAACAGATCCTCATGGCCGAATTCCGGCCCCGACTTCTCGGACCCAGCGATCGGATGGCCCGGTACGAACCGGACACCCTCCGGTATCCGACCCTCGGCGATGTCCGCCACCACCCGCTTGACCGAGCCGATATCGGTAACGATCGTGCCCTCGGCCAGGGCCGGGCGGATCGCGTCTAAGATGGCGGCATAGGTGCTGATCGGCGAGCAGATGACCACCAGGTCGGCGCCCTGGACCCCCGTTGCCGGGTCCGCCTCGTAGCGCTCCGCCAGATCCAGGGCCCTCGCCCGGGACAATACGTCTGCCGACAGGTCGGAAGCCGTGAGGCCTCCGACCGTTGCGGATTTTCGCAAGGCGCGCGCCACCGACGATCCCAGGTTGCCGAACCCGATGATCGCAGCGTGCTTGAACAGAACCGGACCTTGCTCGACCGGGGTCACGCGTTCGCTCCCGCCAGGAAGTCGGAGATGGCGTCGATGGTGATGCGCATCTCCTCCTCGGTGCCGATTGACATGCGGATGAACTCCGGCTTGCCGTAGCCCACCATGTCGCGCACCAGAATGTCCCGGTTCGCCAGAAACGCCTTCACCTTTTCGGCGTTCTTGGTCGGGTCTGTCGGGAACCGCACGATGCAGAAATTGGTCACGGTTGGGAACGGCTCCAGACCCAGCTTGGTCAGCTCGTCCTGCACCCACGGCATCATCGTGTCGTTGTGGACCACCGAGCGCTGCTGGAAGTCCACATCGTTCAGCGCTGCCACCCCGGCCGCCAGGGCCGAGCTGTTCAGGCCGTAGGGCGGGTTGACCGAGTACATCGTGTCGGCGATCTCCTTCGGACAGTAGCCCCAGCCCAATCGCAGGCCGGCCATGCCGAACATCTTGGAGAAGGTCCGCAGCATGACCGTGTTCCGGGTCTCCTCCACCAGCTCGATGCCGGCGGTGTAGTCCGGCGCGGTCACGTATTCCGCATAGGCGGCATCCAGCACCAGCAACACCCTGTCCGGCAGGCCGGCCCGCAGGCGGCGGACCTCGGAATCCGGGATCATGGTGCCGGTCGGGTTGTTCGGATTGGCCAGGAACACCACCCGGGTCCGCGGGGTCACCTTGCCCAGGATCGCGTCGACGCTGGCGGTGAAGCCGTCATCGTCGGCCCGCACCGGAACCCCGTTGGCGATCTTGGCGGCCATCGGGAACAGCAGGAAGCCGTATTCGGTGTAGATCACCTCATCGCCCGGCTCGACGAAGGCCAGACAGAGATACTGGATCAGCTGGTCGGAGCCGCAGCCCAGCACCACCCGTTCCGGATCGACCTTGAAATGGGTTCCGATGGTCTGGACCAGGCCGGACGCATCGACCTGGGGGTAGCGGTGGATGTCGGCGGCGCCTTCCGCCAGGGCCGCGACGGCGGCGGGCGAGGGACCGAGCGCGCCTTCGTTGACGGACAGCCGGATCATGCGGCGATTGCCCGGCCCGCCGACAGCCGGTTTGTAGCGGACCATGTCGGCGATCGAGGACTTGGGGCGGATGGGCGAGTTCGGAGCGACGCTTTGTTGCATCGGAGTCTCCCGGATAATGCAGTGACGAAAAAGGGTGGATCAGGGGGAATAGGGCCGGGCGTGTGCTCCAAGCGGATACGCTCCGACCGGAATATGCCCGTGATGTGCGCCGTCCTGACCCACGAAACCGTCAACGCTCAGCAGAGACCAGACCCGGCCGTCCGGACCGGTCGCGGTGTCGAGCGCGCCGTCCAGCTCCCCCGGAGCGGCGAAATAGGAGATATCGTCACCGGAGCTGTCCGGCTCCTGGGCGGCTACTCCGACCGAGTCCACACCGGCTCCGAAAAACGGAAGCCGCGCAATGATGCGCGGCTTGGGGGTTCGGTCAGCGAGCAGCAACGGCCACCAGCGCCACTCGGAATCGCGCAGCGCCGGAAGAACCGCAAGTGTCGCGCGACCGGAGACGACCGCCTCCAGAGCCGCCGCGGCCGTGGCAACCAATTCGACCCGGGTCGAAATGCCGCCGCGGTCCCGCGCCTGTTCGAGAACCGATCCGGTACCCGAGGGATCCCAGACCACGGTCAACGGATCGACCTGGCGGGCGAGATTGGCGGCCAGGATTTCGCGCCAGATCCGCTCGACCACCATCGGCGGGACCTGTCCCAGACCCTTGTCGACCAGCCGCCGCAGGATCGCCGCTTCCCGACCGGGCCGCAGAAACGGTCCGGTCGCATCGCCCTTGGCCGCTGCGACACGTCGTCCGATCTCGACCCGCTGGCCGAGCAGACGCACAAGCGCATCGTCGATCTGATCGATCTCCGCGCGCAATTGGTCCAGCGAAGGGGCGACATCCGCCATGAAACTCGTCCGGGTCCGGTCCGTGGGTCTGTACTCAGCGTCCGACGCGCATGTCTATCGACATTGCGGAAGACAGCCAAGATCTATCGACCGAGGACGGATCTGGCAAGCGGTGAGGCGGCTTATTCCGCTTCCGCCTATTCTGCGGCCTGGGCGGTGGTCAGCGGCACCTGTTCGCCCTCACGGATCACGGCGGGGTTCCAGGCTTCCCGGGTGAAGACCTCGCGGACGTGGGGTGCGAACTGCTCCAGCGTCCAGGTCGGGTAGGCCGGATCGAAACTGGTCTGGTCCCAAAGCTCGCAGAACGCCAGGCAGGCGGCGTAGTTCGGATGATCTTTGAACCGCTCACGACCGTCCGGATTCTGTCCGGTATGGGCGCCGTAATACTTCAGCTGGAACAGCCCGTGATGGCGCAGCACCCAGGTGCATTCCGCCCGTACATAGGGTGCCAGGATCGCCGCTGCCACCGTGTCGTGGTTCACCGGAGCCAGCATGTCGCCGATATCGTGCACCAATGCCGTCACGATCCAATCCACATCCGCGCCGTCGTTCACCGCTCGGGTGGCAGTCTGCAGCGAGTGGTCCAGTCGGCTGATCTGGTAGCCGCTGGTGGAGTCCTCCAGCAGTTTCAGATGGGTCATGATCCGGTCCGGCAGGGCGGCGATGAACTTCTGCTCCCGCGCGTGCAGCAGGTCGTAATCGGCCTTGGTGCCGTCGCTCATCCTGGTGAAGGAAACTGTTTCCATTCTGTACCCCCGCTCGCTCGGTTCCGGATCTCAGCTTACGACGACTCGGCTCCGGCCGTCACGCGGGAACCGCCCGTCTCGAACAGTCGTCGTGTGGTGACGCGGTACAGGCATTCGGGTCCGTCATGATCGATGTAGCAGCCCTGCAGGAACCGCCGCCCGTCTTCGGCGAAGGCCCCGCGCCCGTGCAGGGTCCGGTGGTTGTCCATCATCAGACAGTCGCCCGGCCGCATCTTGAAGCTCACCTCGAAGGCCGGGTCGGCGGCAAGACCGGCCAGCCGTCGCCGGGCCTCGAAGAACGCGGCCAGGGTCTCCGGATCGGCCGCCGGCGGGAAGTCCAGCCGGGTCGAAAGCCGGATATGCTTCAATCGGCCGTCGGGCATAATGTCCAGCATCGGCGCGTCCATCCGGTCGTCGACACTGTCTGACCGGTAGCGGTAGGAGATCGGCAGGGTGGTCGCGACCCGGAACAGCCCCGGTGCCTCGGCCCGCAGGGCTTCGGCGATGGCCAAGCCGTCGACCACCGTGCTCTCGCCGCCGGTCGCCTCGTTCATCAGACAGTGCAGGAACTGGATGCCGGGGACGGAACGTCGGTAGGGATTGTCGGTATGGGCGGTCAGCGCGCGCCCGGTATAGGCGAGATCGGTGGCCGCCGCCTCGGTCCGCACATTGAACAGGCGGCCCCAATTGGTCTCCCGGATCGGCCCGAACCGCCGGGCGATCTGGAGCAGGCTGTCCTCCTCGACCGGGGTGCCGCGCAACACCACCACTCCGGTGCGGAAGAACCCCGCCAGCAGGTCCCGCATCTTCGCCGGGTCGTCCAGCGTCTGCCAGTCGGCGATCGGCAGCTCCATATTTGCTGCCGTCCAGGCTTCCGGCGCCGGCAGCGCCAGCGGGTCCGGTAAGAGCCCCGCTTCGATGCCGAGCATGGTCGGATCGAAGCTCCAGCAATGTCCGTCCGAAAACGTGAGGGCGATCCCCTCGGCGGACGGCTGGGCGTCGGTGATCGCGAGATCGGCCGGCAGCCGGGTCGGATCGAAATAGCGCTGGTGGCTGGCGTGATCGAGCTGGTCCGGCGCCTCGCTCCGCTCCCGCAGCCACAGGGGCGGCAGCTGGACCGAACCGGTCCCGCTGCTCAGGATCAGACAGCCGGTGGTGGGATTGAACCGACAGGAAACCCCCGCTTGAGCGGTCTGCGCCAATGAGGTCATGGCGATCCTCCTTCGCCGGGTCATCATCGCAAAACGGTAAGGCGGAATTCGGCGTGCGGGCAAGCGGGATCGGCGGCGAAAAGCGTTTTATCACCTGGATTTGCGGTTGATGTCGTGTTTGGAAAATCGAATGTTCCGCGTGCGACGGCCCAGTGCAGGGCCACGATCGGCAGTCAGAGGGTGTGCCACGCAAGATCCGTCCCGCGTGGCACGTTTTATATCTTACCCCCGCAACACCCCACCGGTGGTCTTCTCGACCGCAGCAACGATCTTGGCCGACGCGGCTTCGAGCTGATCTTCGGTCAGGGTGGCGTCGCGGGGTTGCAGGCGGACCTCGATGGCGATCGATTTCCGGCCTTCGGGCACGCCCTTGCCGGTGTACTCGTCGAACACGTGGACCTGATCGACCAGCGCCTTGTCGGCCCCGGCTGCCGCCCGCGCGATCTTCTCGGCGGGCACGTCGGACGCCACCAGGAAGGCGAAGTCGCGGGTCACCGGCTGGAACGGGATCAGCTCCAGCAGTGGGCGCGAGGTGCCCTTGGATTTCGGCAGCGGCACGTCGTCCAGATAGACCTCGAACCCGATCGCCGGTCCGCGCAGATCGTAGAACGCCACGATGCTGGGATGCAGTTCGCCGAAGCGCGCCATCACCTTGGGACCCAGCTTGAGGGTCCCGGCCCGGCCCGGGTGGTACCAGGACGGCAGATCGTCGGTGAAGGTCTGGAGATTGCCGGTCGGGGCCTCCAGCATGTCCAGCAGTTCCAGCACATCGGCCTTGGCATCGTACAGATCGACCGGACGGTCGGATTGGCGCCAATCGCGCGGACCGGTGCGGCCGTGCCGCAGACCGCTCGCCACCGTGATCTGATCCTCGGGCCGGTCGCCCTTGAATTCGGGACCGACCTCGAAGATCGCCAGATCGTGGAAGCCCTGATTGGCATTGCGCGCCGCCGCCGACAGCAGGTTCGGCAGGATCGCGGGCCGCATGGCGTCCAGCTCCGCCGAGATCGGATTGGCGACCATCAGCTCGGGCTTGGCTCCGCCGAACAGATCGGCCTCGCGATGCGGCAGGAACGAGAAGGTCACCGCTTCCAGCATGCCGCGCGCGGTCAGCGCCCGCCGGGCCAGACGATGCCGGTTCTGCAGGGCTGTCAGGGCCGGTTGCGGCACCACCCCCAGGCGGTCCATGGCGACCGACGGGATCCTGTCGAAGCCGAAGACCCGCACGACTTCCTCGACCAGATCGGCCTCGCCGTCGATGTCATTGCGCCAGGGCGGCGGGGTGACGGCCATGGTCTCTCCCGATTCTTCAACCTCGAAGCCGAGGGTGCCGAGAATACGCTTGGCTTCGTCTTCCGGCACGTCGACGCCGCAAAGCTGTTTGATCCGGGAGTGGCGCAGCTGAACCTGACGGCGCCATTCCGGCTCCGAGCCCACCACCACGGGCTCGCTCGCCTCGCCGCCGCAGATCTCCAGGATCATGCGGGTCGCGACTTCGTTGCCCCAGAATGGTCCGGTCTGATCCAGCCCGCGCTCGAACCGGTAACGGGCATCGGAATTCACTCCGAGCTTGCGGCCGGTGGCGGCGACGCTAACCGGATCGAAGATCGCGATCTCGAGGAACATCTCGGTCGTCGTCTCCGAACAGCCGGTCTTCTCACCGCCCATGATGCCGGCCATGTCGTCCGGCCCGTGCGCGTCGGCCAGCACCAGCATGCTGTCGTCGAATGTGTATTCTCTTCCGTTCAGGGCCAGATATTTTTCGCCCGGTCTGGCCAGCCGGACGGTGATGCCGCCCTCGACCTTCTTGGCGTCATAGGCATGTAGTGGACGGCCCAGATCCATCATCACGTAGTTGGTGATGTCCACCAGTGCCGAGATCGGGCGCAGGCCGACCGCGCGCATCCGCTCCTGCATCCAGTCCGGGCTGGGGCCGTTGGTCACGCCGCGGAAATAGCGACCCACGATGATCGGAGCCAGATGCCGCTTGTCCGCCGGCAGATCCACAGTCCAGGTCATCGGGCTTTTGAAGCTGCCTTTGACCGGTGTGAGATCCAGCGGCCTGAGGGTGCCGAGACCGGCAGCAGCCAGGTCGCGGGCGATGCCGCGTACGCCCAGGCAGTCGCCCCGGTTCGGGGTGATGGCGATATCGATCACCGGATCGTCGAGCCCGGCCCAGACCGCGTAGGGTGTGCCGACCGGCGCGTCGTCGGGCACCTCGATGATGCCGTCGTGATCGTCGCTGAGGCCGAGTTCCCGCTCGCTCAACAGCATGCCGTTGGAATCCTCGCCCCGGATCTTGCCCTTCTTCAACAGCAGATCGGTGCCGGGTACATGGCTGCCTGGAGGAGCGAACACACCCTTCATCCCGGTCCGCGCGTTCGGCGCGCCGCAGACAACCTGAACGGTCTCGTCGCCGGTGTTGACTCGGCAGACCCTCAGCCGATCGGCATTCGGGTGCTGGATCGCCTCTTCAACAAGGGCGATGCGGAAATCCCGGAGAGATGCGGCCCGGTCCTCGACGCCTTCGACCTCAAGGCCAAGTGCCGTCAGCTGGTCGGTCACCTGGGTGAGGGTGGCGTCGGTGTCCAGGTGCTGTTTCAGCCAGCCAAGGGTGATCTTCATGGCTCAGAGCCCTCCCGCCACAGTCGGTTGCGCGATCGGCACGAAGCCGTAATGGCGCATCCACCGCACATCAGTGTCGTAGAACGGCCGCAGATCGGGGATGCCGTATTTCAGCATTGCGATCCGCTCGATCCCCATGCCGAAGGCGAAGCCCTGATACTCGGTCGGATCGATCCCCGCATGGCGCAGCACGTTCGGATGGACCATGCCGGAGCCCAGGATCTCAAGCCAATCGTCACCGGCGCCAATCGTCAGCCCGCCGCCCTTGCGGGAACAGCCGATATCGACCTCGGCCGACGGCTCGGTGAACGGGAAATAGGAGGGGCGGAAGCGCAGCGGCAGATCGTCGACCTTGAAGAAGGCGCGGCAGAAATCCGTCAGGCAGCCCTTCAGGTGCCCCATATGGGTCTTCTTGTCGATCACCAGCCCTTCGACCTGATGGAACATCGGCGAGTGGGTGGCGTCGTGATCGGAGCGGTAGGTGCGGCCCGGAATGATGATCCGGATCGGCGGCGTGTTCTTCTCCATATGCCGGACCTGCACTGGGCTTGTATGGGTGCGCAGGACCTTGCGCTCGCCGTCCGCGTTGGGAGCCATGTAGAAGGTGTCGTGCTCCTGCCGGGCCGGGTGGTCGGGCGGGAAATTCAGCGCCTCGAAATTATAATAGTCGCTCTCGATGTTCGGGCCGTCGGCCACGGTGAAGCCCATCTCGGTGAAGATCGCGGTCAGCTCGTCGATCGTCTGAGTGATCGGATGGATCCGGCCCCGCGCCTCGTGTCGGGAGGGCAGCGTCACATCCAGGGTCTCGGAGGCGAGCTTCGCGTCGAGAGCGCCGCGCGCCAGATCCGATTTGCGGGAGTCGAGGGCCGCCGCAACCTCGTCCTTCAGGGCGTTCAGCATCTGGCCGGCCTCGCGCCGGGCCTCGGGATCGAGCTTGCCCAAGCCCTTCATCTGCTCGGTGATCCGGCCCTTCTTGCCCAAGGCGGTGATCCGTACCTGATCGAGCGCGTCCAGTCCGTCGGCGGCGGATACCGCTCCCAGAAGTTCGTCGCGCAAGCTTTCGACTGTATCCATCGTCATCCCCCGGGTCGTCGCCCGTTCCACATCTGCTGCCCAGCCGTCAAATCGGACCGATCTTCTAGCCGCTCAGACGGTATTTTGCGAGCCCCACGGCACCACTCAAAATCACGACATCCCGCCAAAACGAAAAAGGGCCGATCCTCGCGGGCCGGCCCTTATGTTCTCTTATCGCATGCGGTAGGCGGTCAGTTGGCCGGAAGGGCCGCCTTGGCTTGTTCAACGATGCTCGCAAAAGCATCCGGCTCGCGCACGGCGAGATCGGCCAGGACCTTCCGGTCCAGATCGATGCCAGCCAGCTTCAGGCCGTTGATGAACACCGAATAGGTCATGCCGTGCAAACGCACACCGGCGTTGATCCGCTGGATCCAAAGCGCCCGGAAATCGCGCTTCTTATTGCGCCGATCCCGATACGCATACTGCTCGGCCTTCTCGACAGCCTGGACGGCGACCCGGAAGACATTCTTCCGACGGCCGTAATAACCCTTAGCTTTGTCGACGACTTTTTTATGACGGGCGTGCGCGGTGACGCCCCGTTTTACGCGTGCCATCTCTCAGTCTCCTCAGCCGTACGGCATAAACTTGCGGGCGATCTTCGTGTCCGCATCCGAAAGGATGAACGAACCGCGAGCGTGCCGCTTCATTTTCGTGGACTTGCTGCTGAGCTGGTGGCGCTTGAAGGCAAAGTTGCCTTTGATTTTGCCTGTACCGGTTACCCGGAAGCGGCCCTTCATGCTGCTTTTGGTCTTCATCTTGGGCATTTTTCTCTCCTTCGAAACGAGGTTCGATCCACCGTCGGCTGGGCATGCCCTTCAAGCCCAGACACAACGTTCCACACATGGACAGGGTATGCGTCCAGGGGAGGGCGGTTCTTAAGGGAATGCCTTGAGGAATGCAAGGCTTGGATTTTGGCGGATCGAACGAGGGGTCGGCGCGCCGCAGGACAGGCCAGTGCTGATTAAATTTTGGCAATGTCAGCGTAGCGTGTTGAAGAATGGCGAGGGGCGATATGTAGGT
>CALAHL010000864.1 GCA_937891725.1 uncultured Rhodospirillaceae bacterium
GATCAGATAGAAGATCGGGTTCATATGGGCCAGATTGTTCCAGTACCCCGGCAGCCGCTCGATCGAATAGAAGGTGCCGGACAGGAAGGTCAGCGGGGTGATCACGAAGTTGGTCACGCTGGACAGGTGATCGAACTTGTCCGCCCACATGCCCGCGATGATTCCGACCAGGCCCAGCATCAGCGATCCCATGACCGCGAAGAACAGCATCTGCACCGGATTTACCGGCAGGATGCCGACGACGGCGGACAGCACGATGACGGTGCCGGTGCCCACCACCAGCCCGCGCGTCACGGCACCGGCCGCGTAGGCAAAGGTCAGTTCGCCCGGGCCGAGGGGTGGCATCAGAACGTCGACGATATTGCCCTGGATCTTGCCGGTGACGATCGACGAGGAGGTGTTGGCGAAGGAATTCTGCAGGATCGCCATCATCACGAGGCCGGGCACCAGGAACACCGAGAAGCTGATCCCGTCCCCGATCTCGATCCGCCGGTCGAGCGCCAGCGTGAATACCGCCAGGAACATCAAGGTGGTCACGATCGGGGCGGAGACGGTCTGGTTGATCACCTTCAGAAACCGCCGCACCTCTTTGGCGTACAGCGTCCACACACCGATCCAGTTCACGCCGGTGATCCGGCGCGGCTGCGGTGTGGGGCTACGAAGGTCTTGGATATGGGCCATTGAGTCGTGTCTCTCCGAAAGCGGCGGACCATAGGCAGGCAGCGGCTGACCTGCAATAGTCATGGCATGTCGGAGATGGACCGCGCCGCACCGAAAAACAACCGACGCCGGAAGACCGGACCGTTGAAGCCGATCACGGTTGAGCGCTCTGCCCTCTATTATCTGCAGCGTTTCGCGGCCAGCGAGGCCGGGTTGCGGGCGGTGCTGCAGCGCCGGGTGGAGCGGGCCGCGCGGGACGGACGCTGCGATCGGGACGAAGCCGCCGGCTGGATCGAGCCGGTGATCGAGAAATTCAAGCGGCTCGGCTATCTCGACGATGCCGCCTTCGCCGAGACCAAGGCCGTGAGCCTGCGGCGGCGGGGTGACAGCGCGCGGAAGATCCGAATGACCCTGTCCCAGAAAGGCGTGGATACCGAACTGATCGACAGTGCCCTCGCGGCCCACGATGAAAGCGTCGACGGAGACGCGGAGCTGGTCGCCGCCGCACGGCTCGCCCAACGTCGGCGCCTCGGCCCGATGCGGTCTCCGGAAGACCGGGAGGACCGGCGCACCAAGGACCTCGCGGCGATGGCCCGCGCCGGGTTCTCCCACCGCATCGCGCGGCAGGTTCTGGAGCTTGAGGATGTCGAGGCGCTGGAGGCCGTCGTGCGGGGCGAGGAGATCGACTGACCCCCTCGCTGCCGCCCTGCGAACCAAACGCTACGGTGCCTTCGCCTGGCAGGCGTTGCTGCCATTATAGGCAAGCCCGATCTCGGCACAGACATCCTCGATCGTTCCGGCGGCGAACCCCTTCGGTTCAGCCGTGGCGTTCCCCAACGTGAAGCTGAAATCGGTGGATTGGGTGTTGCCGTGGCATCCCATGCAGCCCCCCATATCGATACTCGGCGCGATCGCGTTTCCGCTCCCCGGAAGAATGGGAGTGACCGCGGACGGGTAGACCGCGATGTTGTTCGTGCCGGTGACCCCGAAGCCGCCTTCGAAGAACTGGAAGCGTTGGTTGGTCTCGACCACCGGATTGGCTAGGTAGTATTCCTGGTCGGTGTAGTAGTTCGGATAGTACCCCTCGCCGGTCGGTGATCCCGAAGTCGGCGGTGAGCCCATGGTGTAATAGGTTCCGGGCGTGTCGGCCGGTTTGTCGACAGGCCTGTACTGGAACCCGACCAACTCGTAGTTCGCCCAGACCGTCCCTGCCAATGCGGTCGCGGCCTCGCTGTTCGCGGTGACAACGCCCGGCAGCGCCTTGATCAGGCGGTTCGCGTGATAGGGGTCGGAGACAGTCGGGTTGGCCGGGTTCGGCGTCGGATCGGCAGGGTTTTTGTAGGTGATCCCGAACGGGTTCTTCAGGGTTGACGAAAAGTCGGTTTGGTTTCTCGCTTTTCCTTGGGTGTTCGCATAGACGAACTTACCCGGATAGTTGGCCGTGTGCTGGAAGGTCGAGAAGAAGAAATACGGGAATTTGTCGGTCTTGCGGATCACATGGATCGCGATCAGCGCGAACTCGTCGTAATCGTAGCAGACCTTGCCGTCGAGCTTGCGGTAGTAGAGCGCGGTCTGGGTGTAATAATCGCCACCAGTCAGTTCCAGCGAGGTCAATTTCATCCAGGCGGTCTTCACCAGGATCGAGCCGGTCGCGTGTGTGGCGTTGTCCCCGGACGGCAACTCGACGCCGATCCCGTTGCCCTGGTCCCTTTCGATCTTTATCGCAGCGTTGAGAACGGTGGGGTCCCAAAAATTCTTATCTCGCACGTAGCTGTAGTGGCTCGGCCCGAACTTCACCTGATAGCGCACCAGATTGTCATCGTCGGGCATCGGTATGCCCGCCGCCAAGACACCGGTATTATTGGATACCGACAACTCGTCCCGCCACAGAACCGCCAGTCCGATCTCATCGGTTTCATCCAGGTAGTTTTCGATCTTGTTGCTTTGCAGGGCGGTGACGAAGCGTTGCGGTACCTCGGTCACGGTCGAGCACATCGGGATCGCAGGATTGGGGCCCGAACTGCTCGGGGGTTGGCCGTCATTGAAGGCCGGCGGCTGCGCGAACTTGTAGCCGGTCGTGGATTTGACAGATTCCACGATCTGAAACAGTTCCCGCTTTTCCCGCCA
>CALAHL010000865.1 GCA_937891725.1 uncultured Rhodospirillaceae bacterium
ATCAATGGCGGTAATGCCAGTTTCCTCAAGGCTTTGCAGCTCATCCCCGTCGGAAATGCCGTCCTGATCATAGTCACGCCAAACACGCAAACTGGCAAATTGCGCATCACCAGCATCAATTACGCCGTCACCGTTTGAGTCCAACCCCGAAAGCTGGGCAAAGCCATCATTGAAACCGGTGGCATTCCCGAATAGCTCTGAATTGTCATCAATGCGCCCATTGCCATTCACGTCCAAGGCAAGCAGCCCATCGTCGGATTGCACCCAGCCCGTGCGTTCGGCAAACCCATCCACATTCAGGTCAAAAAAGGTCTGGGAACCTTCCAGTGATGTGAGCTCAATGCCATCACCATCCAAATCGATAACGAGAGGCGAGACCGGAGGATCAGGAAATGCCCCATCTTCGGGTAAATCGCCATCTTCGTCTTTGTTGTCTCCGCCGCCGCCGGAATCGCCGTTGCGGGGATCATGTCGATTGTTGTTCTCTGCGATTGCATCAAGCGCATTCATCTCGTTTCCGGATGGAGTGTAGCCACGCCAGCCATCCGGTCGCATCGAACTGGGTTGGTGATAATTGCCTTGAGACGGATCAACGGGGGGGATGATTTTTTCCGAGCCGGGTGACCAATTATCTCCGGGTCCGTCCTGAGTAGGCTGAGGCAATCCTGCCCTGTCCAAGGCGGTATCAACTGTTGAATTGGAGTTATGGCCGTCTTGAACGCCGGGAACAGGATCGTAGTCATACCCGCCGTTCTCAATGTCGGTCATGGATTGTTCTATACTCTCCCACTCCGAACTAAGATCGTCGCCGGTCGCGATGTTCTCGCTTGGATGGTTTTCTCCCGGCTTGGGATAATCAATGAACCCGCCCTGCTGGTTCTCATCGGGAGGCGTAAATGGTCCCACTACCGTATCAATGTTTCCATGGCCATACACATCAGGATTATTGCTCGGGCTGTTGGACGCATCTCCGGAGTCGGTTCCAGAAGTATCTGCGCTCCCGAAGAATTTCCCTTCCGGCCCTCCACGGGCTGCGGTTCGGTTGCCGTCACTGTCCGTATATACAATGTATTTGTGATAAAATCCGCCACCAAGTGGTTTGTAATAGACGTCGATGCTTTCCTGACCCATTTAAAAACGTCCCTATTTATAGCGCGTTTAGGTAAATTCTCGCGTGTATCCTGCGTTCCCCGGAGCGGAAATCACGGATGAAAACACTAAGTTCGTAATGCGAAACAACGCGGTTGAAGTATTTGCTGTGGAAAGAAGTGAGTCGTTTCACTTCACCACTTTTGATCCAAGCTTTATCTGTTTCACTTAAGTTGGGATCATCCGCATTGATCACGTATTTGGTGTCCATATTTTCTGTGAAGAACGGAATCGGATCATCGATCTGGTTTTCTTCCAGATATTGCAGAACGGCATCGGTCACCAACTTCGGATCGGACTTATGTCCGAACTCCTTGATCGTGGCCTTGGCAAACTTGTCGAAATCGGATGCGAATGCGGGGAGGGTCATGTAAACTACCAAAATTACAGACAAGGCGCCTAAGAAAAGGTAGAATACGCGTCTCATCAACATATCATTTTTACTCCGCTGACCTCTAAATCACGATACGCAGCGCTCTCTATAATAGGCCAAACAGCATGACCCATGCTTGACGCAAAGGTCACAACACCTGGAAAATGAACTCTTTTTCTCAATCAATTACCCATTTCCTAGAGCCGACCGTTCATACACAGCTGCTTGGATTCAAACTCTCGCGACCATCTTATCAATAATGAATAAGACCATCGACCAGTGCCGGTGTCAACCGGAAGTTTAACCTTGTTGCAACGCAAACGCCCTCTCACACGCCCGTGCCTGCTCTCGCATCACGGCGTAATCGCCCATCATCTCGACGAGGGCCGATCCATCCGTCAACCTCGCCAATTCTTCGGCCGCACGCGCCTGGAACTCCCTGCTGTATTCCACGACCGGCGGACATGCTGCCACGCCGCCAGGTTCAAAACCTGCCGTCGCGCAACCGGTCAACAAGCTCGCCCCGATCACGAGGACGCCGCGCCGCCGCTTCGAGCATCCGTCGTTGGGCGTCACGGGTTTTCTCCATGGTGTCGAGTTGCTCTGCCAGCCGACCGGCCCGCTCGCCGGAGCGCCGCAGGGCCAGCAGGAACAGAAGGATCGCGAGGGCGGTAACGCCGTAGCGGAGCGCCGTGCGCGCCCATGCCGATCCGGCGAGCGTGGCAAGGAGCACGCCGATCACCGCCGCCCCCGTTTCCAATCATCAAGGCGGGCATAGACCGTGACCGCGATGCCCAAGAGCGCCGCGACGATGAATACCCAACGCAGCGTGTCGAGGTATGGCACCAACGGCAGAATGGCAGACTGAGTTTCGGTAATAACGCTCTGCGCGACTTCGACGCCGGCCGCACCCAGCGTGGCGACACCGGCCGCCCCACCGCCCTTCATGGTGCGGCTGTCAGCCAGCATCTCGCGCGCGGGCGGCGTCTCCGCTGCAAATGCCGTCGCCCGGACCGGGAACCGCTCGCCCCACTGACGCGCGGGGCCAAGATCGACATGGATGAACCCCGAGCGCGGATAGAACCCGAAGCCGAGGAACCCGACCTCTCGCGCCGCCGCCTCGAAGGCCACGGGGTCGTGGTTCGCCATCGCGATGTCGAAGGCGGCGCCGTCGAGGTGCTTCGACCGGACGGCGCCGCCGACCGCACGGTTGTGCTCGGGGCTGCGATAGGCGGAGCGGACGATCAGCGGCTTGCCCAGCCGGTCGCGCAGCGCCTGCAGCTTGTCGAGCGCCGGCGCGTTGATCAGCAGCTTACCGGTGCCCCGGCAGGCGATCTCGGCCGGGCTAAAGTTCGGCCAGCGCCAGGCACTCTCGGGCACGTTGCGCCAATGGCTGTGGAAAGTCGTGGTCATGGGGTCCTCCAAAACGAAAAACCCGCCTCGAGGGCGGGTCATTGCGGGCTGATGAATGGGGATGGGGCGCGGCTATGGGCTGCCGCCAAAGATCTTCAGCTTGATGGCGATGCCCGCGAGCAGCGCCAGCATGACGCCGGTGGTGATCATGCGGACGGCGGTCTGCATCGCGGTGCGGCGCACCAGCCGGATGCAATCCACCAGGGAGCGCAGATCGCGGATATCGAGCGCTGCCTCTTCACCATCGAGTCCAACATCGGCCAATGCGCGTTTGGCTCCTTCCTCGGCAGCGCGTGCCAGCATGGCCTCGAACTCGGCGTCAGGCATGCGCACGAAACCCTGATCGGATCGGGGTGGTGTCATGGGGTAATCCTCTCTCCGATCAGCCGATCTTGCAGCCCCAAAGGGACGTGTGATCCGCCGCGAAGTAGCCGTCCGCGACCCGGAAATACCCCTGCAGCTCGACGGTATCGCCCG
>CALAHL010000866.1 GCA_937891725.1 uncultured Rhodospirillaceae bacterium
GCGGATCGTGCCGTAGTCGCCGCGCAGGCTGGCCAGCGGCGCCACATAGCAGTCCGGTCCGATGTGCACATCGCCGATCAGCACGGCGGTCGGATGCACGAAAGCTGTGGGGTGCACCACCGGGTGCACGCCGTCGATTGAGTAAGCAGGCATTCCAGGTCTCCAACTGTCGCATCGCACTCGTTCCGATCCGTCTGTTGCCAAGATCGGGCGAGTGCGCCATTTGATGGATGTTTACAGCACCATGGAGAGTCGAGCGATGATCTTCTACAAGCCGGGCGACCATAAGGAGGCGGGCTTCAAGCACGACCCGTTCAAGGCGTTCATCTCGCCGCGCCCGATCGGCTGGATCGGCTCGATGGATGGCCAGGGCCGCACGAACCTCGCGCCCTACAGCTTTTTCAACGCGATGTCGTCAAATCCGCCGGTGGTTGTGTTCGGCTCCGGCTCCCATCCCGACGGCGCCAAGAAGGACAGCCAACGCAATGTGGAAGACACCGGCGAGTTCACCGTCAATATCGTCGCGCATGCGCTGAAGGACGAGATGAATGAGACCTCGGCTGCATTGGCGTATGGCGAAGACGAGATGCAGCATGCCGGGCTGGAAGGCGCGCCGTCCAACCTGATCAAGCCGCTGCGGGTCGCCAAAGCGCCCATCTCGATGGAATGCGAATACCTGCAGACGGTGGAGATCGAATGCTGGGCGAAGCCGCAGCGGAATTTCGTGATCTTCGGAAAAGTGGTCGGGATTCATGTTTCGGAAGAGGTGATCGTCGACGGTATCGCCAAGGCCGAGAAGTGGCAGCCGGTATCCCGTCTCGGCTATTTCGACTACGCAACCGTCACCGAGACTTTCGAGATGTTCCGCCCGAAATCCGCACCCGGCCCGACCTGAGGCGGGTCTCACCAACCAGCGATCAGCAGGTTTGCGTGAAGGGCGGCTCGGGGTGGACTCGTCATTAGATTCCGATTGCGCCGTATTATGCATTATGCATAATACGGTTCACGCGGCGCTTGAGTCTGTGAGCCATGTTCAGGTCTAAAAAGGAAATCGTAAAACAGCAGGTCGTGCAGGCCATCCTATCGGGCCGTTACGCAGCAGGTGTCTATCTGCGGCAGAACACCATTGCGGACGAATTCGGGTTATCCAGCACTCCGGTCCGGGAAGCGCTGACCGAACTGCAGACCAGTGGCCTTTTGGTGCATCACGCCCATCGCGGCTTTCAAGTCGCCGAGATCAGTAAGGATCGGGTTCGGGATGCCTACCAAGCGCGTCGGATCATCGAGATCGCAGCGGCCGAACTGGCGGTTCCACACGTAACGGAAACCGGTATCAATCACTTGCGCGCGCTCCTGAGCGATATGGAGCGGTTCCGCAAGGCGCGCGAATTTCAGCGGATGATGAACGCCAATGACAGTTTCCACCGCACGATTTTCGCGATGAGCGGAAACCCGTTCCTAGTCGAAACGATCGAACGCCTATGGAATGGGATCCCTCGATTCGCGCCTTGGATGCTCGAAGGGCGTCAGTTGGCCTCGGTCAACGAGCATAAGGCTATCCTGGATGCCTTAGCGGCGGGCGATCGATCTGCAGTCGCGGCCGCCTATGGCATCCATCTCGACAATGCCTGCAAGACGTTTCTCGAAAAGCTCGCCGGGCCATCCCAAAGCTGACCCGAACTCCCGAAAGGTCTCCATCATGACTTCCACCGTTCAAAATGATGACTTACGCAACGCCGCGTCGGAGTTCCTGGTCCGGTATGGGGGCGACCGGTTCGACAATCTGTTCCGGTCGGCTCAGGGAACGATCGTGGTGGACGACGAGGGGCGCGAAATCCTTGATTTCACATCGGGTCAGATGTGCGCGACCCTCGGACACAACCATCCCGCCATCGTGGCTGCGGTGCGGGAAAGCTGTGAGACTGCGTTGCACATGTTCTCGGGGATGATCCCGGAGCCGGTTGCCAAGCTGGGGCGTGAGTTGGCCAAATGGCTGCCGAAGCCGCTGAAGAAATCGCTCTTTCTGAACACAGGCAGCGAATCCAACGAGGCGGCACTGAGGCTGGCGAAGATCACCACCGGCGGCTACGAGGTGATCGCTCTTGGCGGATCCTGGCACGGAACGACGGGTGGTTCGGCTTCGGCAACCTTTGCCAGCGACCGACGCGGCTACGGTCCGAAGACGCCGGGCGGTCATGTGATCCCGGAGCCGAACGCGTTTCGCTGTCCGATCGAGCACTGTCGCGATACCTGCGACATGACCTGTCTCAGAGTTGGCCTGAAAATGTTCGACATGGTGACGGATGGTGAACCGGCTGCGATCATCGCTGAGCCGATCATCTCGGCTGGTGGTGTGATCGTGCCGCCGGATGGCTATTTCACGGAACTTCAGAAAGCCGCACATGACCGAGGCATGTTGTTGATCTTCGATGAGGCCCAGACCGCGTTCGGTAGGATCGGTGCCCCCTTCGCTGCAACCAAACTCGGTGTAACTCCCGATATCATGACGGTGTCCAAGACGTTGGGCGGCGGGTTGCCGCTCTCGGCGACCATCACCACCGAAGAGATCGAGGAAAAGGCGTATCGGAACGGTTTCAGCTTTTACACAAGCCATGTCTCCGATCCGTTGCCGGCGAATGTGGGTCTAGCGGTTCTGGAGACCCTGACGAGGGAGGCGTTGGTCCCACGGGCAACAGAAATGGGGGCATATCTGAGCGATGCTCTGCGTGCTCTGCAACAACGGCACGAGGTGATCGGCGATGTACGCGGCGCGGGCCTGCTGATCGGGGTCGAGTTGGTGCAGGATCGAGAATCCCGATTGCCTCATCATCAGTTGGGCGCTCTGACCACCAAGCGCTGTTTCGAGCTCGGGCTCTCGATGAATATTCGTAGGCGACCCGAACGCGGATCGGTCTGGCGGATTGCACCGCCACTCACTGTGTCTCACGACGAGATCGACCGGGCCGTTTCAATTCTGGACCAGGCTCTCACGGAAAGCCTAGATGGCCTGTCGCGCCCGAACTGACGGGTGTCGACAAGCCGGAGGCAGAACCGCTACGCCCGCTTTCCAGCCTCGCTCGCCTCGGCGTGACCGAGAGCCTGGAGGGCGGTTTTGACGATGCCGGCCGCATCCAGGCCGGCCAGCGCATACTGAATCTCGGGCTTGTCGTGCTCCATGAACACGTCCGGTAGGGTCATGGGGCGGAATTTCAGCCCGTTGTCGAGCTGGCCGTCATGGGCGAGCTGTGTCATCACCTGAGCCGCGAATCCGCCGATCGAACCTTCCTCGACGGTGATCAGCAGTTCGTGATTGCGCGCAAGCTCGCGCACCATTCTAGCGTCGATCGGCTTGGCAAACCGGGCATCGGCAACGGTGGTGGACAGGCCCTTGGCAGCCAGGGTCTCAGCCGCCAGCAGACATTCCTGCATACGCCCACCCAGGCACAGGATCGCGATCTTGCTGCCTTCCTGAACGATCACACCCTTGCCGATTTCAAGCGGCAGGCCGTGGGCCGGCAGCTCGACGCCAACCCCTTCACCGCGCGGGTAGCGAATGGCGCTGGGTCCGTCATCTATCGCGACCGCGGTCGCGACCATCCGCACCAGCTCCGCCTCGTCGGACGGAGCCATCACCACAATGCCCGGCAGACAGCAGAGATAGGCCAGATCGAACGACCCCGCATGGGTCGCGCCATCGGCCCCGACCAAGCCCGCCCGATCGATTGCGAGACGGACCGGTAGTTTCTGGATCGCCACATCGTGGACCACTTGGTCGTAGCCCCGCTGCAGGAACGTCGAGTAGATCGCGGCGAACGGCTTCAACCCTTCGCACGCGAGGCCGGCGGCAAAAGTCACCGCGTGCTGCTCGGCGATTCCGACATCGAAACTGCGGCTCGGAAAGGCTTTGGCGAACTTGTCGAGCCCGGTGCCGGACGGCATGGCTGCAGTGATCGCGACGATCTTGTCGTCGATCTGCGCCTCTCCGATCAGGCTGTCGGCGAACACGCCGGTATAGCTGGGCGCATTCGGTTTCGGCTTGGATTGGGTGCCGGTGACCAGATCGAACTTGGCGACCGCGTGATATTTCTCGACATGGGCCTCGGGGAAGGGATGGCCCCGGCCTTTTTCGGTCACCACATGCAGCAGGACCGGGCCGTCATGGGGGCGGTCTCGCAGGTTCCGCAAGATCGGCAGCAGATGGTCCAGATTGTGGCCGTCGACCGGGCCGACATAGAGAAAGCCGAGTTCTTCGAACAAGGTGCCGCCGGCGACGAAACCTCGGGCGTATTCCTCGGCCTTGCGGGCGGCTTCTTCCATCGGTCGGGGCAGGCGGCGCACGAATTGCTTGGCCACATCCCGGAACGACCGGTAGGAGCTGGAGGAGACGATCTTGCTGAGTGACGTGCTCAGCGCGCCGACCGCAGGTGCAATCGACATGTCGTTGTCATTCAGGATCACGATCATCCGGCTGTCGCTTGAGCCGGCGTTGTTCATGGCCTCATAGGCCATGCCCGCGCTCATCGATCCGTCGCCGATCACAGATATCACGTTGTTCGTGTGGCCTTTCAGATCACGTCCGACCGCCATGCCAAGCCCGGCGGAGATCGAGGTCGAGGAATGGGCGGCCCCGAACGGATCGTATTCGCTTTCCGACCTCCGGGTGAACCCGCTTAACCCGCCGCCTTGGCGCAGGGTCCGCATCCGGTGGCGCCGGCCCGTGAGAATCTTGTGCGGATAGGCCTGATGGCCGACATCCCAGATGATTTTGTCGTCCGGCGTGTCGAAGACGTAATGCAGGGCGACGGTCAATTCGACCACGCCAAGCCCGGCGCCCAGATGGCCCCCGGTCTCTGAGACGATATCGATGGTCTCCCGTCGGAGCTCGTCGGACAGCTGGCTCAGTTCATAGGCCTTCAGCTCTCGCAGGTCGGCCGGTACCTTCACCGTGTCCAGCAGCGGAGTACGTGAATCCCCCGTCTTTTCGCTGGCCATGTTTCCCCCTTACTTCGATCTGTCGATCACGAAACGTGCAGCCGCCCTCAGAGGATCGGCCGAATCGTCGAATACGTCGAGAGCCCTAATGGCTTGGTCGACCAGTATGTGGGCCTGGGCGCGGGCACGTTCGGCGCCGAGCACAGATACGAAGGTGGCCTTTCCGGTCTCCGCATCCCGACCCACAGGCTTGCCGGTTTGGGCTTCGGTACCCTCCGCGTCCAAGAGGTCGTCGGCGATCTGGAAGGCTAGGCCGAACTCCTGCGCGTAGTTGTGAAGCGCCATATACGACCGGTAAGAGCCCTTTCCGAGCACTGCGCCGGATACAGCGGCGAAGGCGAACAGCTCTCCGGTCTTCAGACGCTGCAGGCGCGTGATGGCACCGATGTCCACATCGGTCATCTTCTCGGCCAGCAGATCTATCATCTGCCCGCCGCACATGCCTTCACCCCCCGCAGCACGCGACAATTCGCGCACCAATTCGATCCGGACATTGGGGTCGGAATGGGTTTCCGGTTGAACCAGGACTTCGAAAGCGAGCGCTTGGAGCGCGTCACCGGCAAGAATCGCCGTCGCCTCGTCGAACTTCTTGTGCACGCTCGGCTGACCACGGCGGGTGTCGGCGTTGTCCATCGCCGGCAGGTCGTCATGGATCAGGGAATAGGTGTGGATGAATTCGATCGCGGCGGCGACGCGGGCGGCACACCGGGTATCGACCTTGAACAAGACTGAGGATTGCAGGACCAGGAATGGACGCAACCGCTTGCCGCCCGCGAAACACGCGTACCGCATCGCCTCGAACAGCCGTGCCTCGACGTCATCAGCCTGGCCGAGCAGCAGATCCATGGTCTTCTCAACCGTCCCCGCGCATTCGGAAAGCGCCGCCTGCAGATCGATCATTCGTGGATCTCCGAGAGGTCAGATGGGCTGGAGAAGGGATCAGGCATCCAGATCAGCGGTACCGGTCGGCTGGCCTGCTTCATCGAGGCGGATCTTCTCTACCTTCAGGCGCGCTTCGTCCAGCTTTGCCTTGCAATGGGCTTTCAACTTGGCGCCCCGCTCATAGGCAGCGATCGCATCGTCGAGCGAACCCTGACCGCGCTCGAGCTTGTCGACGATCTGCTCAAGCTCTTGCAAGGCGGTCT
>CALAHL010000867.1 GCA_937891725.1 uncultured Rhodospirillaceae bacterium
TCAGATTCGCTCACGTTTGGAAAGACAGTGAGTCGGCTTCTTTGAGCTTTGGTATTAGTATTGCACCAGTTCAGTTGGCAGTGTTCTGCGATCCGGGTGACGGCAAGGGCAAGGGGCTGGGCACCGGCACAATGCCGGAGATGCGGGACTATTCCGTTGTGTGTTCGGTGATGGTGCTGTGGCTTGCGGCGCGCGCGCGGGGATTGGGCATGGGGTGGGTCTCGATACTTGACCCTGTGGAGGTCGCCCAAGCCGTGCAGATGCCGGACGATTGGCGGCTGATCGCCTATCTCTGCCTGGGCTGGCCGGAAGCTGAGGGCGAGACCCCCGAGCTCGAACACGCCGGCTGGGAAATCCGTGAGGGCGTGACCGACCGGCTGCTGTAAGCAGCGGCGCGGTTCAGTCGGTCGGTGTCGCCGTGCGGTCGCGTTCAAGAGCGGCATCGAATACGGCGGGCTCGACCCGTAGGGTCTCCGTCAAACCCGGTTGGCTCGGGTTGGCATGCAAGTGGATGAGGGTTGCCGTCCGCCGGTAGGCGGTAAACGAAATCCCTTGAATCATTTCCTCGTCGGACTCGATCTTGTATGTGCCACCGGGGAACAGACGATCGACGCCCTCCAGCACGAACGGAGCCTCGAAAGAGACCGACGACTTGACAGTGCGCACGTTCATAGCTGTTCCTCTCTGTTGAACTCCCCGGGCGCGAACGCCCGGGCATGACCCGAAGGAGATAAGGGTAGAAGCGAAGTCCGCTTCTGCGGGTCCCCTCGGCTCCTTCACCTCCAGAGGAAAGTCTTAGGCCTTCTTGGCCGGGGCGGCCTTCAGGTCCATAACCGGCTTCGCTGTCTCAGCCGCTTTCGGTGTCGCAGCGGACACTTCCGGTTTCTTGGCATCGGACGTATTCGAGAACGATTTGAAGGACATGGGAATTCCTTTCATGGAACGGCAGAGATTTGCCGAGACCATAGACGTGATGCGCCATCTTAAAATATTCAATAGGCGTTTATTTAATATTTATTTGTAGGTGTACTTCCGTATTTTACGGAGGTGTTTGTTGCTTAAATAACCGAGATTCCATGAAAAAGGGCGCGTCCGTTCGAACGCGCCCTTTCATTGGATGACACTCCGCTTCTAGAAGTACAGCGAGATATCCTTGTGGTGCGATTTGCAGACCGCGACATCGAGCGCGATATACTCGGGCATCCGGTCCTGCTGGCGTAGGCCGATGGTGTCACGGATGGCGGCCTCGTAGGTCTCCACTTCCGCCAGCAGGCTGGCTTTGGCGGCAGAGCGCCAGGCCAACTCGTCCTCGAACGCCTCCAGCGTGTTGGTGTATTCCTCCATCGCAGTGTCGATCCTGTCGGGGCTGCGGTCCAGGGACCGGCGCACCTTCGAGAGCGGCGAACGGATGTCATTGGAATCGTAGACGGTATCGCCCAGAGCGCGTTCGACGTTCTGGATCGCCTCCATCTTGGCTTCGGGATCCATGTCGCCGGTGATCACCGCCTCAAGTCCGCGCACGTCGGACTCGAGCGCTGCGAGCGGATCGGCGCTCCGCATGGCCAAGAGCAGTTCCTTGATCGGCTCGTAGGCCTGATCGCTGATCCTGCGGTAGGAAAGGCGTGCCTTCTTTTCGGCCGTCAGAACCTTCACGAATTCCTTGTGACGGGGCTCCCAATCTTCGGGAATCTCGGAGATCAGGACCTCGCGCTCTTTTCCGGCTTCGATCAGCCGGGCCTCGTACTCGGCGATGTCGTCGACCGCTTCGGGCCGGAACCGTTTGGCGAGCCGGATGGACTCCTCCAGTGCCTTCATTTCGGCCTCATGGCCGCGGATGTCGTCTTGCACACGCCGCGTCTCGACATGGAGCGGGCTGTACTCGACGGCCGCATCGTCGATCGCCTGGCTGGACGCGAACGCCTCTTCAAGGGCCGCAAAACTGGCCGAGGCGTTCTTGAGAGCTTTCTCGATCTCAGCTTTCGTGCGGTTCGGCAGCATCGAGAGATTCTGGCTCTCCATGCGGGCGATCGCAGCCTTGATCTCGTCGCCCCGCTCCTGGTTGATCTCCAGGACGACGTCTTCGATGCAGGACTGCAGGCTCGGGTTCTTCGGCGGCGGGGCCGTCTCGGAGGTCAGCTGCAGGCGGGTCGGCATGTAGTTCACAAGTTCCGGCGCGAGCCCGACGATGAACAGCGCGAACAGCTGCAGGCTGATGAACGGGATCATGCCTTTGTACATCGACACCGTGCGCACGATCGATGGTGCGACCCCGCGCAGATAGAACAGCGCAAAGCCGAAGGGCGGCGTCAGGAAAGAGGTCTGGATGTTCAGGCCGATCATCACGCCCAACCAGACGGCCGTGATATTTGCCGATGGGTCCATCAGCAGGATCGGTGCCACGATCGGCACCACCACAACGGCGATCTCGATGAAGTCGAGGAAAAAGCCCAGGATAAAGATAACCGCCATCACGATGATGAACTGGGTCCAGAACCCACCCGGCAAGCCGGTGAGGAACTCGCGCACCAGCTCTTCACCGCCGAAGGCCCGGAAGGCGGCGGTCAGCATGGCGGCGCCCAGCAGAATGATGAACACCAGAGAGGTGGTCTTGGCGGTCTCGATCATGACCCCGTGCAGGGTCTGGTCGATCTTCAGGGTGCGGTACCCGCTCCATCCGATCGCGACCAGGAGGCCGACGCTTCCGACGATCGCAAGGATCATCGGGAACACGTCCTCGCTGGTGATCTGGCGGATATTGATCGGGTTCACGTTGGCGATCACCAGGATCAGGATCGTCGAGGCGATTGCGAGCAGGGCCGGATAGTAGGTCCCTTTACCCTCGTACAAACGGTAGCCGGCCATGATCATGGCACCGACGGCACCGATTGCGCCCGCCTGGTTCACCGTCGCGACACCGGTGATGATCGAGCCCAGAACCACGAAGATCAGGGTCAGCGGCGGCACCAGCGACAGCAGAACGCTCGCGGCGAACTTTCGGTCGTACTGGCCTTCGAACGGCACGGAGGGGGCGATTTTTGGACGGAAGAACGCGACCACCAGGATGTACAGCATGTACAGGCCGACCAGTATAAGCCCTGGCAGCAGCGCGCCCATGAACATGTCGCCGGCGCTGGTGGACGCCACGCCGAACTCGCTGGGTAGGGTGAACTCGCCGGTGGTTTCCTTGTAGTAGGCCTGCCGCATGGTGCCGGCCTGATCGACCGCGCTGGACAACTGGTCGGCCAGGATGATCAGCACGATCGACGGCGGAATGATCTGTCCCAGGGTCCCGGAGGCGGCGATCGTGCCGGTCGCCAAGGCGTGGGAATAGTTATTCCTCAACATCGCCGGCAGAGAAATAAGTCCCATCGCCACCACGGTGGCGCCGACGATGCCGGTGGTCGCCGCCAGAAGGGCGCCCACGAAAACCACGGAGATACCGAGACCACCCCGGATCGGGCCGAACAGCTGGGCCATGGAGACCAGCAGATCTTCGGCGATCTTCGAGCGCTGCAGCATGATCCCCATGAACACGAACAAGGGGATGGCAATCAGCGTATCTCGTTCGACCTCCCAATAGATCCCTCGGAAGTTGGTCACGCCGGCGCTGAGCCAGTTGACGGGGCTGCCTTGCGCGAAATACGCGTCGGCATTGCCTTCCACCAAAGCACCTGCAAGGGCCGCCAGACCGATCGTGATGATGGCCGATCCGGGAAGCGCGAAGGCGACCGGAAAGCCGGATCCAAGCGCCGCCGCCATCAGAATCACGAGAAGGGCGAGGAAAAACAGCTCCATTTTGAAAAGCGGCCTTCTATTGGTGGTGGACGATCTCGGCTCCGATCACCAGCGCGGTGCGGAGCCCGCTGGTCAGGTTGCAGCGCCTTCGTGATCGATATGGCCCGGGTCGCCCCGATGGTCGGCCAGGCTGTCAAGCAGGGTCGCGGCGAACTGGATGGTCATCGAAACCGCAAAAATGGCAAGGAAACCGGCCATCAGATACTTCACGTACATGCCGAAGCCGGACTGCGAAACTTCGTAGTTGATCAGCGGGCTGGTGATGATGCTGGTCCGGTCTTCCATGCCGAAGAACATGACGACCAGAGTCAGCGACAGCCCGAGAAGCACGCAGCCGATCGCGTTCGCCAGGCCCTTTGCGCGCAGAGAAAAGCCGGAATAGAGCACGTCGACCCGTACATGTCCGTCTTCCAGTAGGGTGTAGGCACTGGCGAACAGAAACAGGCTCGCATACCAGAACCGGACGAGATCGCCCTGAAAGGCCTGTTCGTAAGAGAAGATGAACCGGCTGAGCACGATCAGCAGTTCCGCCACGACGACGGTCAGGGTCAGCCAATGAAATCCGATGGTGCGGGTAACCGCCGCGACCACCAACGACAAGGCCAGAAGCGGCATATGAACGTACCCGCCGCGGAACGCCGGGCGCCCCAGTTCGGTTGCCAACTGGGCACCGACAACGTCGTCGAGCAGGTCTTCCACCCGCAGAAAGGAAATGATCATGTCGGCGATGCCAACCAGGATCACGCCCCAGAATGCGGCGCGAATCATGTAGGTGACAATCCCGTTCATGCTGACCGCTTCGTCACGCAAAGCGCGGGGCGTTCTCAAGACGTAGAATATCGCGCCGACCACCGCGAGGGCGT
>CALAHL010000868.1 GCA_937891725.1 uncultured Rhodospirillaceae bacterium
CTACCCCGAGAACCCGCATCGGCGTCGACCCCATGATTTGCGGCATGGCGATCGTCAGATTGACCGGCATGAGCCGCAGTTCTTGCACGGCGCGTTCAAATAAATCCGAGCGCGGGTCTTCGAAAGCCAGGACAATGTTCTGCAACTCGCCTTTGCCGATTTTAAGCTTCAGTTCAGAATATGTACCGAACAGCTTGCCGGGGCCCCCGGCATCATTCAGGTCCTGGTCCATAACATATCCGCCGGCGAAGCGAATCGAGTCAGACCGGTCCTGCATGATCAGATTGATCGTGTCCCGCAACGTTTTCCCGGAGCCCAGAACCGCCAAGGGTTCCCTAAGATAGCCCTCCGACCGCCAGCGGGAAACCACAACGTAAGCAATAGATCTGGTAATTACGATAGAAAATGCCCCGATTGCCAAATACAACAACATCCAAGCACGCGAATACACACCAGATGATTTTGATATATACAGCAACGCGATGACAATCAGTACCGCGAACAGCCAAATCAACAATGCCGGTACTTGTTTGGTGTTGACTGATGGCTGGGTCGTCCACTGATACGTTTTACCGAAATACAGCAGATTCAAGGCCAGCACTGTCGCCAGAAAGGTCGCCAGAACGTACTCAAACGGTGCCACCAGATCCTGCTCGCGCAGGTAATAGGCAACGACACTCGCCAAAATCAGGCAGCCCCCCTCGGCAAACGCAATGATCAGCGTGAAACGCGCTATTCCCGCCTGCCCGGACCATCGCCTGTTCGGGTTCCGGGGTGGTGACTGAACCGCCGCGTTCATTGGCCCGATCCGCGCAGACTGGCGACCCGGTCGTCGTCGTCTCCGTCGAGCGCATAGTAGCCGTAGTAGTCACCTTCGCCTTCACGACTTTGGATCTGGATATCGTTCATGCTGAGAACGGTCCCCAGGATGTTGTCGCCAACCTCCTTGACCTCGCGGACATTTCGAATCACGACATCACGCGGCGTCCGCTCCCAGTGGACCACGAAGATCACCCCATCAACGCTCGGCAAAAGCACCAACACATCCGGCGTGAGGCCGACGGGAGGAGTGTCGATGATGACGATGTCGAATGCCTCCCGAAGGCGGCTGATCATCTCGCTGAAGACGTCCGAGCCGTAAGAGGCATCCTCGTTCCGATTGGACTGACCACTCAGCATGTAGTGAATCCCGGTATCGGGATCGAACTCGATCACGCTTTCGATATCCAACTCACCGTCCAGAACTTGAGCCAGCCCGACATCATTGGGCACCTTCATCATCTTATGCAGCGAGGGCCGGATCATATCGCCGTCCACGATCAGGACCCGCTGGCCGGATTGCGCGCTCATCGCAGTTAGGGCCGCAGAGATCGACGACTTCCCCTCGCCGTCGACACTGGACGTAACCGCGATCACAGTCCCACGTCGTCCGGGGAACAGCAGCGAAATCGCGGTCCGCAATTTCCGGATGGCAAGAACGAATGGCGCACCCGGTCGATGCCGGACCATATCGAAGACCGTCTGGTCTTCCTCGGCCAGTTGATCAGTCCGCGGCACGCTACAGATCACCGGCAGCCCGACCATGTTTTCAAGCTGGCGGGCGTTCTTGAAGCCGCGGATCGCCATTTCCATCAGGATCGCCAGCAAGACCGAGAGCACGCATCCCAGCAGGAACGATGCGAGGGTGGCGACCTTCACACGTGGCCAGATCGGGTCTCTGGGGACCACCGCGCGCGAGATGATGCGGGCCTGAGCGGTTTGCACATTTCCTTCCTGAACGCCGGTCTCCTTGAGCCGGTTCAGGACAAGTTCATACAGGTCCCGGTTCGCCTTCACCTCGCTCTCGATCGAACGCAGTGTGACTTCGGCCTGGGTCTGTTCCCGAAGCTGCTCCTGGGCCGTGTCCATGGCTTTCGAGATTTCCTCGATCCGCGCCCGACCCGCCGCGATCTGCGATCTCAGGTTCTCGGCGGCACCGGTGACCTGGACTCTGATCGACCGCTGAACTTCCGCCAGTTCCCGCCTGGCTTCGAGGAGATCCGGATGCTGAGAGCGTCTGGTGGTCTGCAGCTCGGCAATCCGTTGTTGGATGTCGGATTCCCGTATCTGCAGGGTCGACAAAACCTGGGTTCCGTCCACTGCGTTTACCCCGGCAGCACCGCCGGCGCCGGTTCCCAAACGAAGAAGTTGACCCAATCTGGCTTCATTCTCCGCGACCGAAGTGCGCTCATTGGTCAATTGCCCGGTGAGGCCAGAGACCTGAGCGCGCAGCGAGACCGAGTCTCCGACATCGATCACCCCGGTCTCCCGACGGACCGCTTCAAGCCGACGTTCGGACTCGATCACGGCATCGCGGAGCCCGGTCACACGAGAGGACAGGAATGTGGACGCGCGTTCCAGCGCCTCGCGCCGTCGTTCCTCTTGATCAGAGAGATATTCCTCGGCGACCGCGTTCGCCACCAGAGCCGCAAATTTCCGATCATGGGATGTGAATGTAATGGTAATGGTGCGCGAAAACTGCGCGCCTTCCACGGACAGGTTTTCAAGAAATGAATCCGTGACCCGGTCAAAAACCGCATCCTCGCTCGACGGGGTATCCAACGCGTCCGATTCTCCCGAAACCATCCAACTCAGAAAACTATTGGACTTGGCCACATTGCTGACCCAGTCCCCGACGTGGTCCACGGTCGTGACCGGCAGGACGAGCAACGCGATCTTCCGAAGCCGGTTATCCTCCGTCGACGGGATATAGGGGTTGAATTCCGGCAAATCCGTGACATTGAGCCGCCGAATGATCCGGATCGCGATCGACCGAGAGCCGATATACTCCGCCTCGGTCTGCACCGTCGCATAGTCGGGCGTCAGCGACTGGGAGACCGATTGCACATCGACGATACGCTCGCGGTCGCCTTCGATCACCAGGCGCGTCTCGGCCCGATAGACCGGCGTCAGCGTACTGACATAGGCACCGGTACAAACCGTCACGAACACCACCAGGCCGACCAACAGTTTGAGGCGTCGCCGAATGGTGTTGAACAACCACCAGAAATCCAGCTCGCTCGTCGGCTGCTCGTACTCGACAGGTCCTTGCGTCGGAATTCGCTCCGCGCGCGACGGGTCGCGTTCCGGAAAATTGACGGTCATGCTCATCGGCGAGCTCCAAAACGCCTCAAGCTTCCGGCCGGCGCAGGTTTCCCGATCTGCTTCAATGCCGCGCTGATCAGAACCACCGGCGCCTCACTCGGATGACGTCTCCCGGAAACAACGCCGTGGTC
>CALAHL010000869.1 GCA_937891725.1 uncultured Rhodospirillaceae bacterium
TCGTCGGGCGTCTCGATCGCGGCGACGTCGTTGAACACCTCGAAGTTTACCGCAACGGTCTCTGGGTTGCGCAGGCGCTCGAACGAATAGCGCACATCCGCCGAGGTCATGGTTGAGCCGCCATGGAACTTTACGCCGTCGCGCAAGCGGAAGGTGTAGGTCAGGCCGTCGTCCGAGACCTCGAAGCTCTCGGCCAGCTGCGGCACGACCTCCATCTCGGAATTGATGGTGACGATGCCGTCGTGGATGTTCTGAAGCACCCGCGCAGTCGATGCAGTGCCCGTCTGGTGCATGTCGAGGTTCTGCGTCGTTTCGGAATGCCCCCAGATCAGCGTGCCGCCCGAGGCCGGCTCTTGCGCGCGGAGCGGAGCCGGGCCGAAGCCAAAGCCTAGCGCACCCGTCGCGACGATGCTGGTGGCGAGAAAATCCCTGCGTTTCATGTCGTCATTCTCCTCTTGGTTCGGGCGCGTTGCGCCGAAGGTTGGAACAGCCGGAACCGATTGAGACGGCTCCGAGGCAGAGACGCAGCGCCGGAGGCAAGCCGGCGCCGCGCAGTGTCAGCGCGGCAAGGTGGGGCGGCGCCCCACCACGCCCAGCGCGGATTCAAGCGCCATCCCAAGGCTCAGAATGGCCCCTTCCTCGAAAAGCCGCCCCCAGAGCGAGATCCCCTGCGGCACTGTAAAGGTTTGTCCCGCCGCGCTCTCCTCGCCCACGTTGAGCTTGCCCGCACCAAGGCTCGCCTTGCCCCGCGTGCCGCATTCCAGAAAGCCCGCCCGAAGATGCAGGCAGGGATGGCCGGTGAAATTTGAGGCAACCAGCATTGGCCCGGTCATAAACGGCCCGACCAGCACGTCGACTTCGCCAAAAAGTCCGTCCAGCGCCTTCATGACGCGCAGGCGCAGACGGTCGAGCTGGACATGGTCCACCGCCGACAGGAACCGCGCTTTGCGGAAGGTATTGGGCCAGGCACCATCATCCTGCCATGTCAGGGTGTCGTCCGTCCCGTCGAGCGTCAATTCCTCGAAGGCCGCCGCAGCCTCGGCATAAAGGATGTTCATCAAGGAGCCATAGGGCAGATCCGGCAGGCTGACCCCGCGCAGGTTTACGCCCATATCGCGCAAGGTCTGCAGCACGGCATGATCCACATCGGTTGCGCCCTCTTCGAACGCCTCGGGCAAGTACCCCACGCGCAGCTGCGACCAGTCGGCCGTGGCGTCGAAATGGAACGGCGCCTGGATCGAGGATGGATCGCCTATATCGGCACCGTTAACCGCGGCAAGGACCATCGCAGTATCTTCGACGGCGCGACAGATCGGCCCAACCTTGTCGAGCGTCCAGCACAACGCCATGCCGCCCGTGCGCGGCACCCGCCCAAAGGTCGGGCGCAGGCCCGTCGTGCCGCAACGCTGCGAGGGGGAGGTGATCGAGCCAAGCGTTTCCGTCCCGATGGCAAAGCCGCAAAGCCCCGCCGCCGTCGCCGAGGCGGACCCGGCCGAGGATCCGCTGGACCCCTCGTTGAGGTTCCAAGGGTTGCGCGTGACGCCGCCATACCAGATGTCATTATAGGCGAGAGCGCCCACGGTCGTCTTGCCAAGCAGGACCGCCCCCGCCGCACGCAGGCGTTCGACGATCACGGCGTCGCGGTCGGGAACACGATCTCGGAAAGGTTCTGCGCCCCATCCGGTCACGATGCCCTTGGTGTCAAACAGATCCTTCATGCCATAGGCTATGCCATGCAGCGGCCCAAGCCAGACTCCTGCCCCGAGAAGCGCATCGGCGGCGCTCGCCTCGGCCAGCGCCAGATCAGGCGTGACTGCCGCGAAACATTCGAGATGCGGGTTTAGCGCCTCGATCCGCTCCAGGTAAATCTCGGTCAGCCGGCGGCTTGTGAGTTTGCCGGTCTTCAACCAGAACGAGAGTTGCGCCACGGAGGCATGGGCGATGTCGTCATCGTCGGCCGGCAGCGCCGCCCCTCCCTCCGCAGAGAAGCGCAGCGGCCCCTCGGGCGCGGGCATGGTGAAATTCGGAAGGCGCGGATCGAAACGCGTTGCCATCGGCTCGTCATTGTCCAATCGCACTGTTCGGCGCAGACGCGCCGAAGCGATCTGCCCCTCCAGATTGTCCAGCATCTGTTGCCGCTCTTGCAGTGTGTAGCTCGCGCCAAAAATGCGCTCGGCGCCCTCGATGTCTTCTGTTCTGAAGGGATGACCAGTCATTCATACCGCTCCACGATTCGTCGATCGTCAATGCTTTCCGCTCTGTAAACAATTTGTCAACTACGCTCTTGAAATTCAAATTCATAATTGCCATACGGTTTTTAAATGATGAAATATCTGGCGCTGCCCTAAGGAGTTGGCCAAATTTAGAGGCGGCGTGTTATCTGCACTGACCCCGACCGCGGGGCGCAATCGAAGGAATCAGCGTGACGATGAACCAAACTGCAGCGCGCGTCCGTGTCTATAACGTACAGACGCCTGACCGACTGCTCGACGCCGCGGAACGTCTGTTCGCACAACGCAACTACCAGACCGTCACGTTGAAAGAGATCGCCGAGGAAGCGAATGCGAACGTCGGCCAGATCGCCTATCACT
Organism: uncultured Rhodospirillaceae bacterium; assembly: GCA_937891725.1. Classification (GTDB taxonomy): domain Bacteria; phylum Pseudomonadota; class Alphaproteobacteria; order Thalassobaculales; family Thalassobaculaceae; genus JANSYC01. Next base: position 2,592 of record CALAHL010000869.1, read on the forward strand.
TCGGCAAGAAGGAAACGCTGGTCCGCGAGACGATCCAGCGCCGGGCAGGCGAACTCAACCAAGAGCGTATCGCGCTTCTCGAACAGTACGAAGAGCTCGTCGGCCGCGACAACGTGGAAGTCGAGCCTCTAGTACGTGCCCTGATCTTGCCCTACTATAACAGGCTCGACGATCCGGACGGCCAGTGGCGCCATTTCGCGACCTTCGTCGGACGCTCGGTCTGGGATGGCACGCTCTCGACCTACATGAGCGAAAGTTTCGACGATGCCGCAAAGCTCTTCATCGAAGCCTTTATGCGCGCCCTGCCCGGCCTCGGACACGGTGACGCGATACGCGGTTTTCATTTCCTGATGGCAGTCATGCATGCAGCAACAGTCGAGGACACGCGCGTCGCGGGGCTGCACCGCAGCACCGGTGCCGGATTGTCATGGGACTCTTATAAGCAATCTGTGGTGCCCTACATCAGCGCAGGCTTCAAGGCTATGGCGCAGACGACGGTACCGCCTGCCTGAGCGAGCCCACAACTGTGCGTCTTTGACCGAGGGTCAGACGGCCACCATGCTCGCCGGTGCCAGTCCTCAGCTCCACCGGGAACTTTCGGTTCGCACCACTGCCCAACGGTGGCGCATCGAGGCACAGCAGAGAAAAGGAGCAGTCGACATGGTCGCAAGAACCGCCATCATCGGCCTGGGCATCATGGGTCGGCGCATGCTCGAACACATGCTCCGGCATCCGGGATACCAGCCGGTCATGCTATGGGATCCGGACCCTCAGGCCTGTCGGGAAGCGCTTGCACTAGCGCCGGACATGTGTGTCGCCACCTCCGCCGACGACGCCATCGCGAATGCCGACCTCGTCTACCTCGCTTGCCCGCCGAAACCGCGAAAAACCTACGCGCTTGCCGCCGGGCGTGAAGGCAAGGCCGTTTTTCTCGAAAAACCGCTAGGCGTGGACGTGGCCGAAAGCGAGGCACTCGTGGCGGCGTTCCGGAAAAGCGGCGTGCCCGCGGCAGTCAATTTTACGCAGGCCGCCGGCGCCGCGCTGACCGGCGTCTGCAATGCGGCGCGGACCGGCGCACTTGGCGAGTTGCGGGGCGCGGACATCGTCTTGACTTATACTGACTGGCCGAGGGCATGGCAGAAGGCGGCCGACTGGCTGCGGTTTCGAGACGAAGGCGGCATGACGCGAGAGGTGATCTCCCACTTCCTGTTCTTTTCGGAACGTATTTTCGGCCCGCTCTCGGTCGTCTGGGCGAGGCCGTCCTACCCAGCCGATCCACAGCTTTGCGAGACGCACATGCTGGCCCAGCTCGAGAATGCCGAAGGCCTTCCGGTCACGATCATGGGCACCGTCGGCGGCGCGCAACCCGACCGGCAGGAACTGACCATCAAGGGCTCTCTCGCCAGTCGGCGGATCACGGAATTCTACGTCGACGCCCGGTCCGACGGTGGACCTTTCGAGGAGCTGGCTGAACGCCCGTCAGACCCGCGCGCGATAAGCCTTAAGACGCAGCTCGATGACCTGCTGCGGTGCATGCGTGGCGAACCCAACAAGCTCGCCACGCTAGAAGAGTCCCTGCGCGTCCAGAAGCTCGTGGAGAGCATGCTGAAGGGCATGGGCTGATCCCTTGCAAGAGCCTTGGCCGTCCCGTTCACGGAAACTGCCACGGGGGCGCTCACGCTTAGTTGAAGCATCCGAGCTTTGATCGAACGCCCCGTTAATGCGGACGTTGACACAGCAAGACCATTATCTGCTGCGTATCGTCGGTTGGCATGTCGGCACGTAAAATGCATGCAGAGCGATAGGCGAAGTGCGGCGCCATCCCTAAGCAGTGCTTACCGGCGACCAAGTCGCACACCAGTCATTTAGTGGGCAATTCTGCCAAGGAAGGCCACGCGGCCAACGTCTTCGAGAAGTGTGATAGCGTTCTCTCATGCGCCAAGAAAGATCACTTAAGCTTTCAGGCCTAATACATGTGAGCCGGCTCCCGGCGGCGATACGTCCGCGGATTTTCTGGTCCATGTTGCCAACGGCACGACCCTCGCGATCAAGATCACGGGCACCGACAGCCCCTATCACGAGGCCAGGCGGGATGGGCTGAACGAATGGATGAAAGCGATCAATGCAGCCGGCGGTTTCGGACGTTAGGCTTGGGATGTCGCGTTCAAGCCGGGTGAGGTGCAGGACATCATCACAAAGCACGCGGCCGTCGCCGAGCCAGCAGAATAGAGCTGGCGTTTCGGCCAGAGTGCGACAGAGTTGTCCGATCCCGGTTCCATCTCGATAGCGCCACTGGCATCGAAGTGTTTAGGTTGGATTCATAATTTCTCTATTAATTTTATTAGTTTACGGGCTCTGCACCAATTCCGCAAAGTCGAGAGGCCCAGAGAATATCTGCCCTGAGAGACCGCTTCCGGGCCACTTGGCGCCGGGGCCAGTGCTAAGCCTTTC
>CALAHL010000870.1 GCA_937891725.1 uncultured Rhodospirillaceae bacterium
GAAAGCGCCGGCCGGAATGAACGTCACCACCCGCCCGGCAACTCTGGCCGACAGCGACTCGCTTCTGGCATGGCGGAACGACCCGGGCACGCGGGCGAACTCGGTCTCCCCGGATCCGGTGGAGCCCGAGGTCCATGCCGTCTGGTTCGCCCGGGTTCTGCACGATCCGAACCGGGTGCTGGTGATCGGTGAGGATTCGGACGGGACACCCATCGGCATGGTGCGCTTCGATCTGACCGCAGGGCACGCGGAGGTGTCGATCAACCTGGCACCCGCGGCCCGGGGAAAGTCCCTGTCGACCCCGCTGCTCCGGGCGGCCGAGCACTGGATCACCGGTCGCGCGGAGGTGCTGGTCGCCGCGATCAAGGCGACCAATCAGCCGTCGATCCGCGCGTTCGAGCGGGCCGGGTATCGCCCCCTGGCAGGCGACTCGGCAGACCTGTTGCGGTTTGAAAAACGGCTGTAGGCTGAACGCGAAAACCCTGTTCGGACAGTCGCATCAGGAGGGATTGCGAGACCTGTTCGCCGCCCATCACAACGCCCGCCCTATTCAGCCGCGGGCTTGAGGCGGGGCCGGTAGATGCCGACGAAGGCGTTGGTCAGCGGGTAGCGACGATCCTTGCCGAAGGATTTCCGTGTGACCTTCACCCCCGGCGGGGCCTGCCGACGCTTGTACTCGGCCCGGTCCAGCAGGCGCCAGACCTTCAGGACCGTGTCCGGGTCGTGGCCCATCTCGACGATATCGGCGATCGGGGTCTCGTGCTCGATCAGCTCCGTCAGGATCGCATCGAGAGTCGGATAAGGCGGCAGACTGTCCTCGTCCTTCTGGTCCGGGCGCAACTCGGCCGAAGGCGGTTTGGTGATGATCCGCTCCGGCATCACCATGCCCTCTGGGCCGAGGACCCCCTCAGGCCGGTTCTGGTTCCGCCACCAGCAGAGCTCGAACACCGTTGTCTTGTAGACGTCCTTCAAGACCGAATAGCCGCCGCACATATCGCCATAGAGCGTGGCGTAGCCGACCGACATTTCGGATTTGTTGCCCGTCGAAAGCACCATGTGGCCGAACTTGTTCGACAACGCCATCAGGGTCACGCCGCGGGAACGGGATTGCAGGTTTTCTTCGGTGATGTCGCTGTTGGTGCCCGCGAACTGCGAGCCGAGCATTTCGTCGAACGCCGCCATGGCCGGGCCGATGTTGATCGAGAAATACTCAACCCCCAGCATCTCGGCGCAGGCCGCCGCGTCCTCCAGGCTGTGTTCCGAGGTATAGGGCGACGGCATCATCACGCAGCGCACCCGGTCGGCCCCCAGCGCATCAACCGCCACCGCTGCGGAGATCGCACTGTCGATGCCGCCCGAAAGCCCCAGGATCACGCCGGGAAACCCGTTCTTGTTCACATAGTCGCGCAGGCCCACGACCATGGCGTTGTATATGTCCGCCAGTCCGCGCAGTTCCGGCGCCTTGGCCGCTTCGGCACAGACCCAGCCGTCGGCTGTCCGGGTCCAATCGGTGGTGACGACCGCCTCCTGCCAGGCCGGCAGGCGGAGCGCCAGGCTGCGATCGGCGTTCAGCACGAACGAGGCACCGTCGAACACCAACTCGTCCTGTCCACCCACCTGGTTCAGGTAGATCATCGGCAGGCCGCTCTCGACCACCCGACTGACCGCTTGGTTCAGCCGCACCTCACCCTTTTCGAAGTCCCAGGGCGAGCCGTTTGGCACCAGCAGCATTTCGCCCCCGGTTTCGGCGATGCATTCGACCACATCCGGCGTCCAGATGTCCTCGCAGATCGGCACACCCAGCCGGATGTCCCTGAACGAGATCGGTCCCGGCGGCGGGCCGGCGACGAACACCCGTTTCTCGTCGAACACACCGTAATTCGGCAGATCCACCTTATGGCGCGCAGTCACCACCCGCCCGCCAGCCAGCAGCACCATCGAGTTGTACAGCTTGTCGCCTTCAGCCCAGGGAGTGCCCACGAGCACCGCCGGCCCGCCATCGGACGTCTCCAACGCCAGAGCCTCGACCGCCTCGCGACACTCGGCCACGAACATCGGTTTCAGCACCAGATCTTCCGGCGGGTAGCCGCAGACGATCAACTCTGCCGTCAGCAGCAAGTCGGCCCCGTCGGACGCTGCTTTCGCGCGTGCGTCCCGAAGCTTGCCCATATTCCCGGCGACATCTCCGACCCGGGGATTAAGCTGCGCGAGCGTGATTTTGAGCGTGTCTGCCATTTGAAACAGATAGCGCGCGACGCGCGGACGGGCAATGGGGTGCGCACGCCCGCGCGGCGGGTCTATTCCAAGCCTTGGCCGACCAGGTGGTCCGCCATGGTGCCGGCTCTCAAGACCGCTCGAAGCGCCAGAATTCCGTCGTCGACCGTCGCCGCCTCGTTGTCCCAAAAATCGCTCAACACCGCCTCGAGCGCCGCAATCGAGCGCTCCTGTGCGACCATCATCGACGATGGAACCGACCCGTTCGTTGTCACGTACAAGTCATAGCCCTTACGGACACAGGGATCCACGATGTGGCTCGCAAGATCGGTTCTGACCGGAATCGCCCACTTCGCCTTGGAGAAGGCAACTTGCGTCCGCGGATCCAGAACGGCCTCGGCAAAGGTCCTATGCCCGTTGGTCGGCCCGCCGTAGTCGCGCCTTGGAAACACGAATGTGTCGATGATTGAGAAATGGTGTTTCGCCGGTCCGATCGACAGCGCGCATTCGAAATCGCGTCCGGGTTCCAATTCGAGTATGGCCAGTTCCGCGCGCGCCCAATCGCCCATGAACTGAACCAACGCTTCCCCCCGAGCAACCGCCCGGATCCCGTCTTCCCAGGACTGGGTGCTAGGATCCCGAATATCGTATGTTCGGAGAGACGCATAAATCGACAGAGCGCGTCGGAAGGCGGCGCGATACAGCAAGCTCGGACCGCCGGCGCCCAGCAGATCCCGAAGCAAGCCAGCGCCCCCCTCACCGATCAAGATGTGGGAGAAGAGAATTCGGCGTTGCCATGCTTGTGTCCCCATCGCGATACCCGGAGCACCGTCAGCGGCTGCCCGATTCAGGACCGCTTCAAGATCGCCCCAGGTCTCCGGAACCGCGTCCGCATACCGGTGCAGGAGCGGCGTGTTAAACCAGGCCCAGTTTTCTCCATGGATGCCGACCGGCAGCGCAAAGACCGAGCCGTCATCCCCCAAGTAATCAAGGACGCTCGGATCCAGGAACCCTGACCACTCCATCCCTTCCGCGATGCTGGTCAGATCGAGGATGGCTCCACTGTCGGACATCGCCCGCAGCTCGTAACCCGCGTGCCATTGAAGTCCAAAAGGCGGAATGCCTTCAATGATCCGCTGAAAGGCCAATCGTCGGTTCTGTTGGAAATTCTCAGTCGGAAAATCCGCCCAAACGCCACCTCGCTCCCGAAACGCGTCCCTGATGACGGACAGCGCTGCGGTTTCCGACGGAGATTGCCAGAACGATTGCACATCCAACGGCTCGGCCCCGGCCGCACCAGCGGACATCGACGTCAGAAGCCACCCGAGGCAACCTGTGACGGCGAGCCCAAGCCTTCCGACCTGCGGAATCAGGACCATTTCGACTCCGCTATCTTCGGGTTCATCGAGCGCCTGAAACGAAAGCCGGACGGACGGCCCTCGACCGCCTTGCTCTGCGGCGCGAACCGCAGCCGGAATACGGTTCCCTGCAGAGGGCCCGTCTCCATTTCAATCTGAACCCGATTGACCCGCGACAATCCGGCCACAATGGCCAATCCAAGACCCAGTCCGGTATCGGCCCGGGTCTCCCCGTTGGCGACTGTGTGGAAAGGCTTCATTACGCGCTCCACCTCGTCACGGTCGATACCCGGCCCATCGTCGATG
>CALAHL010000871.1 GCA_937891725.1 uncultured Rhodospirillaceae bacterium
GAGACCTTCTACACCGCCGGACGAGACTTGATACCACACCCCGTCAGCGAATTCCGGCCCGCATGAAACTCTGAACAAATTGGCGCTGAAACAGAAGAAATGCGATCAGCAGCGGGCCGGAGGTCATCAGCGTGGCCGCATTTATCAGGGACCAGTCAATGCCCTGATCGACCGCCGCGAAGATCGACAGGCCAACGGTCACCGGTCGGGTCTCGACCAAATTGGTGACGATCAACGGCCAGAGGAAGTTGTTCCAATGGTGGCTGACCGACACCAAGCCGTATGCCAGATAGGTCGGCTTCGCCAAGGGGACATAAACCTTCCAGAGCACCAATAGCGGGCCGGCTCCTTCGACTCGCGCCGCCTCGTCCAGCTCCTTCGGCACGGTCTTGAAGGTCTGCCGCAGCAGGAAGATCCCGAACCCGGACGCGATATAGGGAAGCCCGATTGCCACGATCGTGTCGACCAGGCCAAGCGCACGCATGGTCTTGTAGTTCTCGACAATCAGAATGTCCGGCATGACCAGCAGCTGAAGCAGGACGAGCGCGAACAGCACAGTACTTCCGGGAAAGGTGAACCGTGCGAAGGCATAAGCCGCCAGGGTGCAGAGAATGAACTGGCCGATCAGAATGAAGGTGACCAACAGAAAGCTGTTGAGGAAATAGCGGGCAAAGGGGGCGGCCGCCCAGGCGTTGGCGAAATTCTCGAAGGTCAGCGGCGCCCACAGGTCGAACCGCGTGGCATAGGCACTCGGATGCACTGCGGTCCAAACCGCATACAGGAGTGGCAGAAACCACAGCAACGCCAGCGTCCAGGCGCCGATGGTGTTCAGCCAGCGGTCGAGACCGGTTTGGATCATCGGTAATGCACCCGTTTGTCCAGAAGAAAAAACTGACCCACCGCCAACACGGACAGCAGCACCAGAAGCACGACGGTCAGGGTCGAGGCGTAGGCGGTATCCCAGAACTTGAACGCGACCTCGTAGATGTAGAACAGCAGGAGCGAGCTGGCGTTGTCCGGGCCCCCATCGGTCATGACGAAGATATGGTCGACCAGCCGGAAGGAGTTGATCACCGCATTGACCGAGACGAACAGGGTCGTCGGCATCAGCAGGGGAAACGTGATGCGCCGGAAGAACGTCCACCGGTCGGCTCCCTCGATCGCGGCCGCCTCACGCAATTGCGGCGGGATCGATTGCAGGGCTGCCAAATAGAAGATCATGAAGAACCCGGCTTCCTTCCAGATCGCGACCACGATGACGGCGCCCAGCGCCAGATCCGGATCGCCAAGCCAATTGACGCTGGGGAACCCGAACGCACCGCTGATCTGGTCGATCAGACCGAAGCCGGGCGTGTAGAAGAACATCCAGATATTGGCGACCGCGATCAACGGAAGCACGGTCGGGGCGAAATAGGCCAACCTGACGAACCCGCGGCCGGCGAGTTTCCCATCGACCCAGATCGCCATCAGCAAAGCCAGGGCGACGGATACCGGGATGGTGACCACCGCGTACCAGAAACTGTTGGAGAAAACCTGCCAGAACGTCTCGTCCGCCAGCAGGGTTTCGTAGTTGCCCAAGCCGACGAATTTCGCAGGGCGCTGGCCGCGCGGGGTCGAGAAAAAGCTGCCCCACAGGGTGTTGATCGCCGGCAGATGCGTGAAGGCGATCAGCAGAACCAACGCCGGGCTCAGTAACAACCAGCCGTAAATCCATTCCATCCGCCTGGTCATGACCTGTACCCGCACCGGAAAAGGGAGGGACCACCGGCCGGCTGAGGCGCCGGCCGGTGGCAGAGAATGTCAGCGGTATTCGGAAAGGACGCGATCGGCCTGCGCCTGCGCTTCCTTCAAAGCCTCCGCCGGTGCTTTCGCCCCGGTGATTGCGGCTTCAAGCGCATCGTTCAGGATCGTGGTGACGCGCTGGTTCTGGTAGGTCGACAGCTCGGCGACAGCGAATTCAAGCTGATCGCGCGCAACCAGCGCCGGCGGGAAGTCGGCGACGTAAGCCTTCATCGCCGGCGTCTCCCAAGCGTCCGGACGCGGGGCGACATAGCCCGTCGCAATGGTCCATTTGGCCGCCTGTTCCGGGGCACTGATCCACTTGATGAACTCGAACGAGGCGGCTTTCTGCTCGTCGGTCGAGTCCTTGAAGATGTAGAAATTGCCGCCGCCGGTCGGCGCGCCGCGACGCTTGTGCGCCGGCAGCATGGCGACTCCAAAATCGAACGGCGCATTGGCGCGAACGTTGGTCAGGTTGCCGGTGGTGGTCCACATCATCGCGGCCTGGCCCTCGAAGAACGCCTTCGGGGTGGCGCCCCACTCGATGATGCCCGGCTGCATGACCTCATGCTTGGTCGAAAGATCGACCAGATACTGCAAGGCTTCGACAACGGCCGGGTCGTCGAAATTGGTCTTGTTGCCGGCATCGTTCGCCAGGATCACGTCATTCTGGGTCGTCAGGCCCTGGAACAGCCAGTAGGGAAAACCTGAGCTTGGGATGCGCACGCCCCATTGGGTGACGTTGCCGTTGGCATCGCGCTTGGTCAGTTTCTTACCGAATGCGACCTGTTCTTCCCAGGTCGCCGGTGGGGTGTTCGGGTCCAGACCTGCGTCTGCAAATGCCGCCTTGTTCCAGTAAAGGACGGGGGTCGAGCGCTGGAACGGAATGCCATAGGTCTTGCCACCGGTCATGCTGTTGTCCATGAACGCCGGGTAGAATGAGGTCATCCACGCCTTGTCCGCATCGGTCGTCGCCAAACCGTCGAACGGAATGATCGCGTCCTCCTCGATCAGCGTGAACATGTCGACAGAGAGGATCACCGAAAGCTGTGGCGGTGTGCCGCCGCGGACCGCCGTCAGGGTCTTTGTGATAGTGTCCTGATAGCTTCCGGCATAGACAGCGTCGATCTTCACGTCCGGATTGCTGGCGACATAGGCGTCGGTCAGCTCTTGAATGGTGTCGGCGGCCTTACCGCCAACGGCGACGGGAAAGAAGAACTGCAGGTCAACCGCCTGCGCCGCGCTTCCCATGGACACCGACAGCGCAACCGCGCCCACGGTGGTGCTCAATGCTTTGATAAAGTTCATGTCTCTCCACTCCTCATCAAGGATGATCGGGCTTGCCTGGAGCCTTGTGCCGCCGCCCTGAAGGGCAACCGACGCGGCCCTCTTCTGTCACGGTCCGGCGGCGCCGGTTTCCGCATTTGTCTGGAAGGTGCGGCCGGCGGCCTGGACCGGCCGCTCATCGGTCGCGGGGATGCGCGCCCCGCTCCGCTTGTCGAAAAGATGAAGGCTGTCCCGCCCCCAGGTCAGTGACACGCGCTGCCCGACCGCCACCGGTTGGCGATTGGCTGCGCGGATCAAAACCCGTTGATCGGCGATGCGGCAGTCCACCAGCTGGTCCGCGCCGAGGTACTCGACCTGCTCGACGGTTCCGGTGATCCCACCCGGCTGCCCGATCTCGATATCCTCCGGCCGGATGCCCAGCTGGAACCCGCCATCCCGATCATCGACCACGGACCGCGGCAGCACCGGGGTCGGATCGCCGGAAATCATTCCCCCGGCCGGACCCACGGCGAGCTCAAGGATGTTCATCGGAGGCGTGCCGATGAACCGGGCGACGAAGACACTGGCGGGCCGCTGGTAGAGCGTGCGGGGATCGGCGCTTTGCTCGATCTGACCGCCCTTCATGACCACAATCCGATCGGCCATCGCGATCGCCTCGACCTGGTCATGGGTGACATAGACCATGGTGATGCCGAGCTTCTGCTGCAGCGTCTTGAGCTCGACGCGCATCTCATGGCGCAGTTTGGCATCCAGATTGGACAACGGCTCATCCATCAGGCAGATCGGCTTCTCGGAGATGATCGCCCTGCCCAGAGCAACCCGCTGCTGCTGGCCGCCGGAAATCTGGCTCGGCCGCCGGTCCAGCAGCCCGTCCAACCCCAGAAGACCAGCGGTGCGCTGCAACCGGGCCGCGCGCTCGGCGGCTGGCACACGGCGCACCTTCAGGCCGAACAGGATGTTCTCCGCCACGTTCAGATGCGGAAACAGGGCATAGGACTGGAAAACCATGGAGATGCCGCGGGCGTTCGGGGGCTGACGCGTCACGTTCTGGCTGCCGATCAGCACCGCACCAGAGGTCGCCTCCTCAAGGCCCGCGATCATCCTCAACGTCGTCGACTTGCCGCAACCGGACGGGCCGAGCAGGACGGTGAACGCCCCGGCCTCGGCGGTGAACCCGATGCCATCGACCGCGACGGAATCGCCCCACGCCTTGCGCAGATCGCGCACCTCGATTTCCACGCCCGCGCTCATTGCCCCGGGCTCCCCGAACACAAGACGAAGGTTCCGCCCGCCTCTTCGATCGCCGAGCGAATTTGTGCTGGAGGTTCTCGGTCGCAGAACACCATGTCCGCGTCGGCAATCCAGCCGCCACGAACATGAGCGGCCCGTCCGAACTTGGTCGAGTCGAGCACGAGGAAGGCGCGGCGGCTGTTCCGTCGGATGGTCTCCCGGACCTGAACCTCTTCGCGGCTGAAGTCGAGAAGCTCGCCGGCAGGATCGACGCCGCCGACCCCGTAAAGGCCGATATCCACCTTGAAACGCTCGAAGAAGGCGTCGACTTCCGGACCGAGGATATCCCGGGCGCCGGGACGGACCGCGCCCCCGGGCACATGGACATCGACCCCCGGAAGGGCGCAGGCATTCAATGCCGCCATCAGATTGTTGGTGACGATGGTCAGCCCCCGGTGGCTCGCCAGATGCCGTACGGTCAGGGCCGGTGTGGTGCCGATGCTGATCGCCACGCTCGCACCTTGAGGGATATGGGTTTCGACAACCCTGGCGATCCGCTCCTTTGCCGCGAAATTGAGGGTCTGACGTTCCTCAAAGCCGATATTCTCGGTGGGAACCGGAAGCTCGACACCCCCGTGCCGCCGCTTGAGGACGCCGACTTCGCTGAGTTCATGGATGTCCCGCCGAATGGTCTGCGGGGTGACCTGAAAGTGTTGAGCGAGATCGGCGACGGATTGAAACCCGCTTTCCCGAACCCGTTCCGCAATCTCCGCCTGCCGCTCCGTGGTCAGGTGCATGACCCGCGTCCCCTAATGCCTCCAATCGACGCGACGCGCCGCCCGGGCAGATAGGTAACCAACGGTCGTGACAGTCACGTCATGGTTACGTGACGTTCAAGTGAACATTCATACGAACATCTTGTGCAGGCGATTACATCGTCTCCAAACTGAAAGAAATTCGTCCCACTATCGTTGTCGTTCGCG
>CALAHL010000872.1 GCA_937891725.1 uncultured Rhodospirillaceae bacterium
CGGCGAAGGAGACTCATTACCTCGAACTGGTCACCTTTGGCTTGAGCGATTACTAGGGGCATGAGCAACTTTAGGAACGGAAGCACGGACCAGTGAGTGCCTTCATCAAAACCTTCCTTTAGAGTCTCGGACGTTTTATCGTGATACGCGTCGTATAGGGAACCGAAGCGTAGGCGCTCCGCCGCCATCCGGTGAGCGATGACAAGTACTTTCACATCCGCTTCCGTTGCGTCACTAAGCCAGAGAGGATCGTCATGTTTCTTGGCGAGCCAATCTCTCACGGCCGCCAGTCGCGCCGCTCGATCATCTTTGGGTACAACGAGCAGTTTGGCAGTCCCGACCACGGGAACACGCTTACCCCCGACCAGCTTGGTTTTCCCCCCCGTCTGTACTAGCGCGTCGCCCGCAGCCCGAATGTTGTTGATGACCGTCAGGACGGATGTTGGACACCGGAAGTTTTCCGGTTTTTCGATCACCTTCCAACCGGCTAGCGGAGCGATCACTCCTGCGCCGGACGTGTAGATCTTCTGCATCGGATCTCCGATGAAGCCGAGGCAGAACTTTGATCCAAGCGCTGCACATATCGCCTTAAGCGCGGAGACGACATCAGGCGCAGTGTCCTGACTCTCATCGACGAAGATAAACGGAAACTTTTGCCCGACGACTTTAGCGATTAGCGGCTGACCCTGTATGAGTTCGGTCGAGAGCCGGATCACGTCGTCGTGACCCAGCACGCCTTTTGGATAGTTGCTACCGACGCTGTAGTTGAAGTTTTTTACAGATTTGATCTCTTGCTTTTGGTCGCGATACCGCTCGACGTCAGCGGCGGCCTGAAGACGAGTCTTCTCGTGTGTACGCTTGGTGAAAGCCGCGATCTTGGCTTCCGTGTCGGCGATCCTCTGGTCAATGCGCCTGTCGACCCACAGGGCAATGTCGGCCTGAAAAGGTCTCAGAGCAGCCCAGAGAAAGCTGTGGATCGTCGAGACGTGAAAAAGTGGATCATTGCCGACATCGCCCCAAATCTCATCGACAGCAACTTCGGTGTATGTGATGCAGGCTACTTTCTGGGCGCGCTGACGGAGATGCGCACCCCGCGTTTTGCGGAGATGATCGAGCGCCTTTACAATCGACGTGGTTTTTCCGGAGCCAGCTCCGGCCACCATCACGAAACCGGTCGAATTATCGTCATCGAGAAGTTCGCGGAGTTCGATGTCTGCCTGCGTATCCGGCTTGCCAGTGCGGCTCGTCATTGCGCTGGCTCCGCGACTTCGCTTGGGACGTTAGCATCAGCAGGCTTCTCTTCCGGCAGGTCATCCCCCACGGAAACGTGCAGCGCAAGCCAGTTCAGCCCGTTCTGGATATAGGTAGGAACGACCCATCCTCCGTCAGTACTTGCCAGAAGGCCGAGGGCGAAATTGGTTTTCTTGAACCCCTCTCCTTTGATCCGTTTGTGGATCTTCGCAGCTAACACTTCTAGCGTCATGTCCGCCGACTTGGCCCAGCGAAGGCCAACGTCCCGGTTTTCCTTTTTCTGGCACCAAGCGAGGTTCTCGTAGGCGAACGCCTCTTCGAGCGTGCGACTTTTAAGCTCAAGGGTGGTTTCGCCCCACGTCACCATCACCGGCATCTGGTACGTCGCCATCACGTGGGCGCCCCCGTCCGCAGATGGTGCTTGAAGCCGATCGGCTTCTACGGCGGTGAGCAACTCGTCGATGAGGGTCTTGCCCGGAAGCCACTGGCGCAGGGTCTGGTTCGCAGTCACTGCCCCGGGCGTGCCAGCAGGGCATTTCGTTCCTGGTTTGGGGGCGACTTTGCTGTCCGCACCGGCGTCCTCTTCACTGTCATCAATGTCCCCGTCGTCCTCAACTTCTTCATCATCCTCTGCCCCTTCGGCGAAGGCTTCTGTATCATCCTCCTCTGGTAGAGGTTCCGGCGTAGGTGGCGTTGGATGGACGCTGTCGAGATCGGTGATGATAAGTTTCGGAATGCTCAGGAACTCGACGAGCTTCCGGAAGCGGAACGCGAAAGCGCCACCGACCTCAAGGATGCTCAAATAAGCTGCTCCGAGCTTCTTGGCACCCGTGGCAATCATCAGCGGGAGCACTAAGCGCTCGACATTTCCTTCGACGAGGATTGCCCCATCCGCAAAGAACAGGTCGCAGTGGGTGAGCTTCATGTATCGTTCGAGAAAGTCCCGATCCGGTTCATTCTGCGCGTAGAAGATCGAGAGATTGAAGACGTCGGTGCTTTGCTTGGCTCCCGTTTCAACAGACCGCCGGAAGTACCGGATCGGCTTGAAGCCACGCTCGTAAAGTATGTGTGGAGAATGGGTTGTGATGACGAACTGTGAGGCAAAACCGTCTTCGCCTCTCGGGGGAATAAGATCTGTCAGCTTACGAACAAAGGCCTGCTGGAGCTGAGCGTGCATGTGCGCTTCTGGTTCTTCAACAAAGATCAGATGGATCGGCTGCCTCTTGTCTTCCTCGCCTTCTTCTGTTGTCGCCCACGCCGAATGGAGATCAAGCAATTCCACGCCCATGTAGATAAGGTTCTTGAAACCAAGCCCATTGTAGCTATCGGGCAGGACGAGTGCCTCGACCTCTGCGGTCGCTTCCTCAAGTAAATAGTGAACCTTTGCCTGCTGATCTCCCATCAGCCTTTCGAGTTTGAGAGCAGCGCGGATTTCTAGGGTAGGGTTGGCAAGACCCGGATATCCGAGCTTACGCAACGACCTGAACGTGTCGCTGAAGACGCCAGCGAAATGCTTCGTCAGCTGCTCTTCGGATATCGCCAGCGCCATGAGGGCGTTGTGGTCGTCATCGCGCTTTCTCTGGTTGCGCGTGTAAAAACGGCTGAGCCTTTTGGATAAGTCTTCAGTTCGGGCCTGCGAATTTCCGTCGCTCAGGTGACGTTGCGCGCTCAGGAAGTCAACTTTGATAAGCGAATTGATGACGGTGTGGCCTGATCGCTCCGCGTCGGCGATCATCTCCGTCGTTTCAAAGGCTTCCTCAGGTGCGCCCGGCTTGAGCTGCGCCTCGTCCAGAATGAAGTAGCGCAGCCCAAACTCATTTCGCAGCTCGCGGGAGAGGAAGTCCCGCATGTTGCGAGGCCAAGGCTTATAGTCCTGGCCGTCTTTGTCCTTCGTCTTAGAAAACTTCGCGGCCTCCTCGGCTTTGGCTCGGAAGTTGGTAAAAGTCTGGTTTGCGTCTTTCGCAGAAAACTCGATGCGAATCCCAACCAGCGACCCTTCCCACGCCGCGCGGGGAAGGAGCTCCACGACGCGGTATAGATTGTCGGCATCGACGCTTATCCACACATCGAGCGAGATGACTGGAAGTTCGAAGGGTGGCGCATCGTCACCTTCAGCCGGATTTGCTTCGAAGGCCGCCCAGCAATCCGCGGAGAAATCGTGGATAGTGAATTTGTCTTTCGCTCCAGACAGGAACAATTCGATTGCATGAGTTGCAGATGTTTTTCCGCTGTTATTCGCGCCGACGAAGATGGTGAGATCGTCCGCAAACTCTATTCTCGCGTGTTTCAGACGACGAAAATTCCTGAAAGCCAGCGAGTGAAGATGCATCTATGGCTTTCTCCCGAAAGTACAGGTGTTTTATGTGCGCAGACTATCGCATAGGCTGCGCGCTCAAGTAAAGCTGCGTGGATGCCTGTTTTTCGGTGCGCTGCGGCTGCCAGACGGCTTGCAGCTCTGCTAGGCACCGTACGTCAAGCCGGGCGGCAACCTGGTTGAGTGACCGCTGTCACACTATTGTGCGGTAGCCCTGCTGCACCTCTGTCAGGCCGCTTTCCGCCCAGACTGCCACCGAGAGGACCAAGCCTGAAGTAGAGGCCGCCTTAAGCGGCGGCCTCATCGTCTTCCTCGATCAGCGGCTGGCAACCGTGGAGGTAGTCGACAGCGCGCTGCGCGTGTGAGGCGGCCTGGAAGATGAACCGCTTGTCGTTCTTCAGCGCCTTGAGCCAACTGGCGATATAGGCGGCGTGCTCGTCGCGGGGTTCAGGGGTCAGACCCAGATCGGCGGCAAGGAACGCTGCCCCAAGCTCGGCCACCAGTTCCTCCTGGGCATAGCCCTCGTCGCCCCATTTTTTGCGCCCGAATTCCCGGTCGAGACGGGTCTTGTGGCGCGTCCAGTGCGTCACCTCATGGGCGAGGGTGGCATAGTAGGCTTCGCGGGTCTCGAAGCTTTCGAAGGGTGGCATCTGCACGTAGTCGGGTTCGAGCGCATAATAGGCGCGGTTGCCGCCATGCCGGATATCGGCACCGGTTGCCGCAAAAAAGGCCTCGGCGGCCTCGTCCCGTGCGATGCCCTCGGGCATCTGCTGGGCGGTCGCGTAGTAGTGCTCAGGCAGACCGTCGATCTGATCGACGTTGAAGACCGTGTAGCCCTTCATGAACGGGATCGCGACCTCGCGCTCCTGGCCGTTGTCGTCGGTCTCCGTCTTCTGGAGCTTGTCGGCATAGACGACGGTTTCACCTTTGGAGCCCTTGCGGACCTGACCGCCGATCGCCTGCGCCTGGCGGTAGGTCATCCAGATCGGAGCGGTGTAGCCACCGGCCACGCTCGCGGCCCAGAGCAGGATGATGTTCAGGCCGCGATAGCCGATGCCGTTGTGGCGGAGTGGCCTCGTGATGCGACCGGCAAGGTGTTCGGCGTTCCAGGGCTGGTGCCAGGTGCGGACCCCGGTCTCGAGATCGGCGATGATCTTGTTCGTCACGCGGGTGTAGATGTCGGTTTTCTGTGTCATGTCGTCCTCCGTTGTTTGGGTCCCGTGCGGGACGCGGAGGAAGAGGCAGGCGTTTCTGAGCCGACCGGGCATGGTCAACACGGGAGCGGCAAGGCACGCAGACGCGAATGGAGCGGGCAGGCCATTGCGCGGGCGGCGGCGCCTGCAACGTTCCGCGGACCATTCGCTCGCACGGGTCCACACAGACGGAGGCGGCCCTGACCGAACCCGTTCAATCTGCACTGTGACGAAGGATCAGGCGGCGTTGAGCTCGAGGCCGTCTTCGGCCAACCAGCCCTGAGGGTCGAACAACGCGCGGCAGCGATAGGCCACACCCAAACGGCGCGGCGCGGTCAGACGACGTTTCAGGACTTGCCGCAGCTTGGCCCGTACCGCCTCGATTTCCATGACCGTATAGCGGCGGAGGGTTCCGCCGGTGCCGATCCGCCCAAAGGTGACCTCGACCACGTACAGGCCAAACAGATCCTGAGAGCCTGACCGAAAAGTGTTTGAGCGATATCAGCAGGTTGTGATTCACC
>CALAHL010000873.1 GCA_937891725.1 uncultured Rhodospirillaceae bacterium
CCGTCCGATCGATCGTCCAGCGTCCTTCACGTTGGACATGGATTTCGAAAATTTGACTGCCGCCCGCCATACCCATCCCCAGAGCTAACCCGCTGTCGGCGCGGATTATCCGTCCCGATAAAACTGTATGCTACCCAACGGTTGTGGGGAAGCCCGAACGGCCGAAATCCCGGGTTAGGTCCTTGAGCTTAGGGTGTAAAGTTCGTCGTGGGGCTTTTCTTCCTCACCTTGCGTCCCAATTTAAATCGCATGAACCAATCCCCGCCCGCGTACCGGACATCGACTGCGGTCTTTGACCCGGCGACTGCGAATGCCGTGGTGGACGCGGCAATCGGGCGGTTCTTCGACGCCCGGCGCGAGAGGATCGGGCCTTTTGTCGACCGAACCTTCAGTTTCCGAGGCAGCGCCAGTATACATAAGCGGGCGTTCGGCTGGGATCTGCTTCGGGCTCCCGCCAACCTGGCTCTGGTGCCCCTTCAGATCGGCACCATGCTCTCGGGTTCCGCAGCCCGACGATTGGGCGCCAGAAAGGCCGCCTATTGGCTGAGCACCCGACAGGTCTTGCTTCGGACGGACGTGGATCGTGAGATCGAATGGCGGTTATGGAGCGACCTACTGGAATTGCCGTTTGAAACCGAAGGACGTATTTCCCGTCGGGACGCTTTGGCTGAGGCCATGTTCGAAGATCCAAGACTGCACGCTGCGATTGCGGAACCCCTGGCGGAAATCGCACGTCACGCCGACGATGCGGAACTCCGGAAAAAGATCGAAGCCACCGTCGCCACCTATACCGGCACCCGCCACGCAGCTGCGGATATTGTGGGTGCTATGGTTAACGCCGGAACCGGGTATATCGCGGCCCAGCAATTGACCCCCAGCGTGTGGACATTGGGCCCCGTTCTTGCCGCCACGATCGCCAACCACGTCGCAATGGGTGGGTTTCCCCTTGGGGCCACGATTGGAGGGCTTTGGTACAGCATGTTCCCGGCCACTGTCGGCCCGGTTCTGATCGGCGCCACGACCGCCGGCCTCGCGGCGATCGGAGCGGTGGTCGCTGCCTTCGCGGGTATCGTAGCGGATCCGGCCCAAAGGGCACTCGGCATTCACAAGCGGCGCCTGGTCAAGATGTTGGACACATTGGAACGTGGCTTTCGGGGCGACAACAGCGCGCAGTTCGCGCCGAAGGATCACTATGTCGCGCGGTTGGTAGACTTCGTGGATATGGTGCGGGCGGCCCACAAGGTGATCCGAAGCACCTCCTGATCTGAGATCTCTTGACGTTCGACGATATCCGCCTGAACCTTCCATCGCGCAGCTGAGGCGCGACTGCGGGGAGGTTCTCACGATGTCCCAAGCATCCATGTCGACACCCGTCGGCGTTATGGAACCTACCACACTCGATCCGGCCTTGATCGGCCGTCAGATCGCGTTTCAGGACATTCCTCTGGTCGATCTATCGGCTCTGATTGACGGCTCCGATGAAGTCGCCGTCGCAGAGCGGCTGGGATGGGCAGCCGAACATGTGGGGTTTCTTTACGTCTCCAATCACGGCGTACCCCAAGACCTAATCGACCGGATGTTTGAGATGTCCCGACGGTTCTTCGCGCAGCCGCTGGAGGCGAAGACCGCCTTGCATATTCGGCAATCATCCGTTCATCGCGGCTATTTTCCGACATTTGAGGAGAACACCGACCCGGATCTCACGGCAGATCTGAAGGAAGGCTTCGACTTAGGGCGTCACTTGGAGCCGGACGATCCCGACGTGCTGCGCGGGTTGCCGCTGCACGGCCCAAACCAGTGGCCGGACACATTGGCGGGCTTTCGCGAGACATCAGACGCATATTTCGCCGCCATGCGCAGTCTGGGGCAGCAGATCTTGCGGGGCTTCGCTATAGCTTTGGATCTAACGCCCGACTTCTTCGAGACCAAGGTTGACCGGCCGCTTGCGCAGCTGCGGCTGCTGCACTACCCGCCGCAAGATGGGTTCGTCGAGAGCAAGACCATGGGCTGCGGCGCGCATACAGACTACGGATGTCTGACCATACTGGCACAGGATCCGAACGGAGGACTCCAGGTGCGCAACGCCGCCGGAGACTGGATCGCGGCACCGCCTGTGCCAGGGACCTTCGTGATCAACTTGGGAGACCAAATGGCCCGCTGGACCAACGGGCGGTTCGCGGCCACCCCGCACCGGGTGATCAATGTCAGCGGTCGGGAACGCTATTCCATGCCGTTTTTCTTCGATCCCAACTTCGAGACCTGGATCGATCCGCTAGACAGTTGTGTGACTGAAACCCGACCCGCGATGTTTCAGCGGGTACAGGCCGGTCCCTATCTCCTGTCGAGGTTCGACGCGACCTTCAGCTACAGGAAGGACATCAAGCCTGCCTGAGGAGATCCGATCTATCTGGATCCGTTCGTAAATCCGAAGGGTGGGTGCGTTTACTGCGTCACAAATGAGTTATGGCGTATTTAGCCCCGCATAAACGGCGGCGGAGGCGGTGGCATATTGGGCTTCACCGCATCCAGGCCAAGGGCGTTCCGCGCCTCGCGATGGGCCGGGTCGATCGCGACGCATTGCTCCCAGCACATCTGCGCCTGATCGGGTTGCTCCAGTTTCTCGAACGCAATGCCAAGGCCGTACCAGCTTTCGGCGTCACGCGGATCCACGTAGATGGCTCGGCGCAGACTGCCCGCCGTCTCGGACCACCATCCCGCTCGGGCGCACACCTTGGCCATATGGATCAAAAAGACCGGCTCGTCCGGCTCCAGCGCCAAGGCCCGCCCAATCAGTTCCGCCGCCTCCTGCAGCCGGTTGTTCTCCAGGGCAAGAACGGATTTGACGTTCAGGCTGCGGGCGGTGTCCGGTTGATCCTTAGTGACCTTTTGATAGAGACGTTCCAGCCCGCCGATTCCGCTGCCGCCGGACCCGCCCCCGCCTCCACTTGATCCGCCAGGAAACGCCATGAAGCCCCACTCAGCTTGAAAGAACCCGACCGGCGACCGCGTCCAGCTTAGCAACCATTTCCGGATCACGCGCTTGCGGATGGGTGATCAAAGCATATTCCAGCGCTCGATCCCCCCCCTGTTCATCGACGTCCGGCCGCATACGGAGTTTTGGCGCCACGGTCTTCACCAGCGCACGCGCATTGTCCGCGTTTTTGTGCAGCACTTTTACGACGGCATTCACGGTGACCGCATCGTGCCCTTCGTGCCAGCAATCATAATCCGTGACCATCGCGACCGTCGCATAGGGAATCTCCGCCTCTCGCGCCAGCTTTGCCTCCGGCATATTGGTCATGCCGATCACGTCACAACCCCAAGACCGGTAGAGAAAGCTCTCCGCCTGGGAGGAGAACTGCGGACCTTCCATGGCAAGATAGGTACCGCCGACGCTGTAAGGCAGGCCAAGCTCGGAACAGGCCTCCGCCAGGGCGGCCTTCAGCCGGTCGGACACCGGGTGCGCCATCGAGACATGGGCCACGCAGCCCTTGCCAAAGAAACTCTTTGGGCGCGCGAAAGTCCGATCGATGAACTGGTCGACCAGCACGAAATGGCCCGGCGCATACTGCTCCTTCAACGAGCCCACCGCCGAGACCGACAGGATATCGGTCACACCGACCCGCTTCATCGCATCGATATTGGCCTGATAGTTGATATCGGACGGGCTGAATTTATGGCCGCGTCCATGCCGGGGGAGAAATGCCATGCGTTGGCCATCCAGACTGCCAAAAAGGATCTGATCCGACGGCTCGCCGAACGCCGTGGAAACCGTCTCCCAGGACGTATCCTCAAGCCCGTCTATTTCGTAGACGCCGCTGCCTCCGATGATGCCGATCAACGACTCGCGGGTGTTCTCCGACATGCCTAACCCCTTGGATTTCGTTCAAGCCCCACGATAGCCCGCGCGCGCCGCAAAGCGAAAGGCCGCGAGGGGATGCCCACGGCCTTTATGATCCGAAATGTCCTGTTCGAAACGATCCTCAGTGGACGTTGGCCCAGATCTTCCGCTTGGTCGCGTAAAGCAGACCGGTGAAAACGATCAGAAACAGGATCGTCATCACACCGGCCGTCTTCCGCTCGTCCATGTCCGGATGCGAGGCCCAGGTCAGGAAAACGGTCACATCCTCTGCCTGCTGTTCCACCGTTGCCGGGGTTCCGTCGTCGAAAGTCACGCCGTCCGGATACAGTGGCGGCGGCATCGCGATGAGGTGCCCCGGAAAGTACTTGTTATAGTACTGTCCGATCGCCGGCTCCACATTGGTCGGCGGATCCTCGTAGCCGACCAGAAGCGCCATGACGTAGTTGGAGCCGTTCGGACGTGCCTTGACGATCTGCGAAAGATCCGGCGGCAGGGCGCCGCCGTTTGCGTAGCGCGCGGCTTGATCGTTCGGGAACGGTCGGGCGAACTTGTCGGCGGGGCGCGCCGGACGCTCGAACATCTCGCCTTCGTCGTTCGGCCCGTCGATCTTCGTGTACTCGGCCGCGAGCGCCTTGATCTCGTCTTCGTTGTAGCCGAGAGCTTCGAGATTGCGGTAAGCGACATAATCCAGGGCGTGACACCCGGAACAAACCTGCTTGTAGACCTGCAGTCCCCGCTGCAACGACGCCTTGTCGAAGGTTCCGAACACACCGGAGAACGACCAGCTGCGGTCCGGGACCGGAGCTCCCTCTCCGGCGGCTAAGGCGCCACCGGTCGGGATCGCGACCATGCCGGCAAGAATGGCAGCCGCGAGGGAAGTCTTGAGACGCGCGATCATTGGTCCTTCTCCATCGGCACGTTGGATCGGCTTGCCGCCGCGGTTGCGAAGCCCGCACCGCTGCCGGTCACCGGTTCGGTGATTGATCTGGGCAAGGGTTTCGTGGTCTCGAAGATCGACAGCAAGGGCAGGATCACCAGGAAGTGCAGGAAGTACCAGAAGGTGAAAATCCGAGCCAGGACCACATAGGTGCCCTCAGCCGGCTTGCCGCCGAGATAGGTCAGCACGATCACGTCCACGACCAGAAGCCAGAAGAAGATCTTGAACACCGGACGGAACTGACCGCTGCGCACCGGTGACCGGTCAAGCCACGGCAACACGAAAAGCACCGCGATCGCACCGAACATCAGCAGCACGCCGCCGAGCTTGTCAGGCACCGCCCGCAGAATCGCGTAGAATGGCAGGAAATACCATTCCGGCACGATGTGCGCGGGCGTCGAGAGCGGGTTAGCCGGGATGTAGTTGTCCGGATGCCCCAGGAAGTTCGGCGCGAAGAACACGAACGCCATGAAGATGACCAGGAACACGCCCAGCCCGAACGCATCCTTGATCGTGTAGTACGGATGGAACGGCAGGGTGTCCTTAGAACCCTTCTTGATGTCGATACCGACCGGGTTGTTGGACCCGAAACGGTGCAGCGCCACCAAGTGCAGGACCACCACGCCGACGATCAGGAACGGCATCAAATAATGCAGGGCAAAGAACCGATTCAGGGTCGCGTTGCCGACCGAGAAACCACCCCAGAGCCAGGTCACGATCGACTCGCCAACCACCGGGATCGCCGAGAACAGATTGGTGATCACCGTCGCGCCCCAGAAGCTCATCTGGCCCCACGGCAGCACATAGCCCATGAACGCGGTCGCCATCATCAGCAGCATGATCACCACGCCCAGCATCCACAGGATCTCCCGCGGCGCCTTGTAGGAGCCGTAATAGAGCCCTCGGAAGATGTGGAT
>CALAHL010000874.1 GCA_937891725.1 uncultured Rhodospirillaceae bacterium
TGGCCGACCGGGGCGAGATCGTCATCGGCGGCTCCGGCGGCGACGACGAGCTGATTTTTTAGCTGGGACGCGTCCGCCCTTCAACAGGCTCAGGGCGATAAAAACCACAAGATCGCCTTTTCGCCCTGAGCGCCTTAATCCCCCGCTTCCACCAGGGTCGGGTCGCCGACCCGGGCGGTGAAGCGTTCGGTGGCTTTCTGGATCTGCGCCTGCTCGCTGACCGAGGCGCGTGGCGCCAGCGGGGCCGGTTTGCCATACAGATAGCCCTGCAGATAGTCGACCCCGGCGCCGGTCATCCAGGCCCCTTCGGCCTGAGTCTCGACGCCCTCGCCGATGGTGACGATCCCGAGTTCCCGCGCGATCGAGATCAGGTGGCCGACGATGGTCTGCTTGAAGCTGTCGGTGTCCACGCCCCGGACCAGATCCATGTCGATCTTTACGTAATCGGGTTTGTATTCGTGCAGCATGTTCAGCCCGGACCAGCCGGAGCCGATATCGTCCAATGCCACGCCGAACCCGGCGTTGCGGTAGAACGAGAGAATCCCCTTCAGGTGCTCGGCATCCCGCGCGCGGTGCGTTTCGGTGAGCTCGAACACGATGTCGGCGGGCTGCATGCCCAGTTCCCGGATGGCTGCCGCTGTGGTGCGCAGGCAGTAGGCCGGATCGTAGATGCTGGACGGGTTGAAATTGATGAAGATCTTGGAGTCGATCTTGGCGCGGGCCGCACTTTCCACGGCCGAGCGCCGAGCGACTAGGTCCAGCGTAAACAGCAGCTCCGAGGTGCCAGCAATACCAAAGACTTTACCCGGTGGCACGATATTGCCCTGCGCGTCCGACATGCGGAACAGGCCTTCCCGCGCGAACGGCCGATCCGGATTCGGAGCCTTGGCGTCGACAATCGGCTGAAACCAGGTCTCGAACCGGTCTTTCTCGATCGACTCCACGATCCAGCCGCTCTGATACCGGTTGATGAAGGTGTCGAGCTGCATGGTGCGCCCGATATCCTCCGATCGAGGCTCCTGTCCGGCGGTGGTCAGAACCTTGGCGTGGCTGAGCTCCGGTCCTTTCAGGATCGCTTCGAAATGCGACAATACATCTGCGATCCGGTCACGGTTGACGGTCACGACCAGCGCGTTGCCATCAAGCTTGCGGGTATCAAACCCGGGCACCGTGAGGCGGGCAACCAGATCGGACGTCGCCTCCGAAGTCGGAGGGTAGATCCAAAACGCCGTTCGATCGAAGGTGATCGGCTCAATATGTTCGCATTCAAGGCACTTCATCTCGGTACTTTCGCGAATTTCCGCAGGACACAGGAAGTTGGGCACGGAGCCGCGGATTTCGACCCCGGGGTTCGATCAGCGGATATCGAGCCAATGCTAACCTTGGCCATTTTTATGAAGATCTGGTTAGCTTCCTCAATGGAAAATACATCAGACACATCTAATGCGCAAAAAGTGCGTGACCATCTTCAGGCGATCCGTCAAGAGCTCGAGGCCCTGATGGCCGGATCCAGCGAGGCGCGGTCGACGGTTGAACTGGACCAGACGGCGGTGGGGCGGCTCTCGCGGATGGATGCCCTGCAGGGCCAGCAGATGGCGCTTGCCACCGACCGGCGCCGGGCTCTCGAACTCAAGCGGATCGACAGCGCGTTGAAAAGGTTGGAGGACGGTGACTACGGGTACTGTGTTCGGTGCGAGGAGCCGATCACGGCCAAACGGCTCGCGTTCGATCCCGCAGTCACCCTTTGTGTGGCGTGCGCCGAGGAGGGGTGAGAGCCGGTTTCGAGGTGTCTAGCCTGCGCGGCTCTTCCCTCGGGCGTCCGCCGATGGCACTGTCCGTTCCATGCAGGATCAGGACGGTTTTCTTCGGGATATTTGGTATTTTGCGCTGCCCGCGACTGCGCTCAAGGCCGGGGCGATGCAGCCGAAAACCCTGTTGGGGCAACCCCTGTTGCTGGGGCGGGCGGCGGACGGATCGGTGTTCGCGCTGCGGGATATCTGCCCGCACCGAGGGATTCCGTTGTCCTATGGCCGGTTCGACGGCAAGGAAGTCGAGTGCTGTTACCACGGCTGGCGGTTCGCGCCGGACGGCCAGTGCACCTGCATTCCCGCGCTGACCGCCGATCAGGATATGGATGTGACCAAGATCCGGGTGCGGCGCTATCCGGTGGCGGAGACCGGCGGCGGCATCTGGGTCTATATGCCTGCCGACGAGAGCCGCGAGGCCGTGCCCGCAACCCCACCGCCGGAATTGCCGGAGGTGACGCACACCCGTGCCCCCGGCATCGTCGAGCGGATGATTTTTCCCTGCCATATCGATCATGCGGTGATCGGCCTGATGGACCCGGCGCACGGCCCGTTCGTCCACAAGAGCTGGTGGTGGAGGTCGCAGGCCTCGATGCACGAGAAGGCCAAACATTTCGCCCCCTCCGATCTGGGGTTCGCGATGGTCCGGCATCAACCGTCCAGCAATTCGGCGGCCTACAAGATCCTGGGCGGCACACCGACCACCGAGATCCGGTTCCGGCTGCCCGGTCTGCGGATCGAGGATATCGAGATCGGCAAGCATCGGGTCTGCGGCGTGACGGCGGTCACCCCGATCGACAAGACCACCACGGAGATCACCCACATGATCTTCTGGACCCTGCCGGCCTTGACGGTCCTGAAGCCGCTTCTGCAGCCGTTCGCCCGGCGGTTCCTCGGCCAGGACCGGGACATCGTGGTGCGCCAGCAGGAAGGCTTGAAGCACGAACCCGGCCTGATGCTGATCAACGACAGCGATACCCAGGCCAAATGGTATTATCGCCTGAAAAAAGCCTATACCGCCTGGCGGACCGACGGGGGGGAATTCCAGAATCCGGTGCGGGAGACCACCCTGCGCTGGCGGAGCTGAACCGGTGACCGGTGCGCCGATCCGGCGACCCTCGACCGATATCGCCACCCTGCTGCGGGATCGCGAGGTCCGGGGCTTGCGGTGGTTTATCGGTGCGCAGATCGTCGGCGTCACCCTGTTGGGGCTCGGCATCTTCCTGTTCGTGACCAACGAGGCCGGGCGCATCGTCAGCGTCTTGGTTTCTCTGATTGCGGATATCGGGTTGGTCGCGCTGTGGTGGGCGGCGGGCCGGTCCGGAAATCTGCTGGCGATCGGGCTCGGCGCCGGCCTGGTGGCGCTCGCAGTCACCGGACCGATTCCGTTCCTGGAGTGGAACAGCATCGGCATCGACCAGGTCGCCGCCTCCTATGTCGCAAAAACGGGCTTCGTGATGGGCCCGACGATCATCGCGTTGAGCGCTTTGACCCTGAACCCGCGCCATCCGCTGATGATGACCGGCTTGATCGCGGTGTATCAGCTGGGCCTGCTGGGGTTCGCAATGCTCGACGACCGGACGGTCTACGCGGAGGCCGGGGCCTGGACGAGCCACGTAATGGGTCCGGCGCTGCATCTGGGGAAGGCGGCGAACCAGCTTGCCTTCCTGCTTGCCACGGGAGCCGCCATATCGCTTGTCGCCTGGATCGCCCGGCGGACGGTGCGGGCCGGAATTCGGCTGGAGAAAGCCAATGGGCAATTGCAGCGGTATTTCGCGCCGGAAGTGGCTAACCGGATCGCTACGGCCGAGACCGATTTCCTGAAACCCGGTGGACGGATCCAGCAGGTGGCAGTGCTGTCCTCCGACCTCGCGGGGTTCACGAAGCTGTCGGAAGGGCGCGATCCGAACGAGACCGTGCGGTTGCTGTCGGAGTATCAGGCTGCGATGAGCGTTGCGATCTTTCGGCATGGCGGCTCCATCGACAAGTTAATCGGAGACGGGATCCTGGCGACGTTCGGCGCGCTTGACCCGAAGACCCGGCCACAGACGGAGGTGGCCGCCGATGCCGTCGCGGCCGGATTGGCGATGGACGCAGCCCTGGCCGAACTCAACGCCACCCGCGCAGAGCGGGGCGAGCCGCCCTTCGCACACCGGATCGGTATCGATCTTGGGCCGGCCCTGGTCGGCAATGTGGGCGCGGAGGATCGGTTGGAATTCACCGTGATCGGTTCGGTCGTCAACCTCGCCAGTCGGATCGAGAGCGCCTGCAAGACCACCGGGGACAGCCTGCTGATCTCCGAGCGGGTTCGGCAGGCGGGGCCGGAAGGCGATGCCGTTTCGCGCGGTCGCCCGGCTCTCGCCGGCATCACCGAGCCGCCGGAACTGTTCGCACCCCGCACGCCCGGGCCAAGCATTCGGCCGAGCCCAGAATGACCGAAAGCTCCGTCTCTCTTCTCCGATCCGAGGCCAAACTGCTCGGCTTCGGGTTCATCATGGCCTTGGTGTCCAGCGCTGGGCAGACCTTCTTCATCTCCTGGTTTTCGGCCGAATGGCGGGTGGCGTTCGACCTGGGCCACGGTGACTTTGGAAGCCTGTACTCGGCGGCAACCCTGACCAGCGGGTTCCTGCTGATCTGGGTCGGTGGGATGATCGATCGGGTGGATCTGCGCTGGTTTGGGGCCTGCGTGATCGTCGGGTTGGCGGTGGCGGCGGGTATGGCGGCGGCGGTTCAGGGGCCTCTCACCTTGTTGGTCGCCCTGTTTCTGTTGCGGTTTTTTGGTCAGGGGCTGTCCAGCCATACCGCGGTGACCGCGACAGCGCGCTACGCCGATCCGCGTGTGCGCGGCAAGGCGGTCAGCATCGCGACCTTGGGCTTTCCAATCGGTGAGGGACTGTGTCCGATTCTGGTCGTGGCCGCGATCGCGGCCTATGGCCCGTCGATGACCTATGGCGGGACCGCGCTGATCATCATCGCGGTCGTGTTGCCGGTTGGAATGGGACTGCTGCTGGGCCACGGCACCCGACATGCCGCCTTCGTGGACCGGACCGCCCGCGCCAATGCCGGCGATCAGACCGATGCGCCTCGGCAATGGACCCGGGCCGAGGTTGTTCGGGACCGGCTGTTCCAGCTCAGTCTGCTGGCTACCATGGCGCCGTCCTTCATCGTGACGGGGATCTTTTTCCATCAGGTCTATCTGATCGGTGTAAAGAACTGGGATATGACAGTGTTCGCAGGGGCCTATGTCGGTTTCGCGATCGCCCAGGTCTCGGCCTCGATCCTGGCAGGCTGGTTTATCGATCGGTATGGGGCACGGCGGCTGGCGGTGGTCTATCTGCTGCCGCTTTGTCTCGGGTGCTTCGTGCTGAGCAGTGCCGACGGGCTCTGGGCCGGATTCGTGTTCATGGTTCTGGGAGGTCTGTGCTCCGGCGCGAGTGGCACTCTTTTGGGCACGCTCTGGGCCGAATTGTACGGCGTCGCGCATCTTGGGGCGATCCGCGCGCTGGTCAGCGCCTTCTCGGTGGTGGCAAGTGCCCTGTCGCCGGCCTCGATGGGGTGGGCGATCGATGCGGGCGTCACGATCGAGACCCTGGTGCTGCTGTGTGGGGCCTATCTGGTCGGTGCCGTTGGTCTCATGTACCGGCTTCACAGCCCAAAAGGCGGGCGTCCCTTTGGCTAGGTCTGGCGTTTAGCGCGTTTCATCGGCCCAAGTTCCTGATAAAGTGCTCGAAAAGGTTCGAACGATCGCTGCGGGCCAAAAGGGGGAGGAACGCATGCTGAAATGTGTATCTCACGCATCGAAGGTTTTGAGCGCCGGGTTGGCTCTTGGACTGATGGCAGTCGCGCCCGCCAATGCTGCCGGAGACAAACCGGCCTGGAGCTATGAAGGGTCCACCGGCCCTGAGAACTGGGGCAAGCTTTCGCCCGATTACGCGGCTTGCGCCATCGGCGCCCAGCAGTCGCCGGTCGACCTGACCGGTGCTGTGGAGGCTTATCCGGCGATGCCATCAGTGCATTGGCGGACGATGCCGCTCCGGGTGAAGAACAATGGGCACACCCTCGACGTGATCGCCGCACCCGGCAGCTTCATGATGCTGGGTACGGTGCTCTACGAGTTGGTGCAGTTCCACTTCCACACGCCGAGCGAGCACGTCCTGGAAGGCCAGACCTTCCCGATGGAGATCCATTTCGTGCACCGTTCCGAGGCGGGCGATCTGGCCGTGCTCGGTGTGTTCGTCATGGAGGGGGCAGCCAACTCAGCGCTTGAGCCGATATGGGCGCTGATGCCGAAAGAGCCGGGCGAGGCCTCCTCGGCGACCCTGATCCGGCCGACCGATCTGTTGCCGGACGACGGCGCGCTCGACCGGTATGCCGGCTCGCTGACAACCCCGCCTTGCTCAGAGATTGTCACCTGGAGCGTCTACCTTGAGCCGATCGAGGCCTCCAGTGCGCAGATTGCGGCGTTCTCTCAACTGTTCGGGGCCAATGCACGCCCGATCCAGGCATCCGACCGCCGGTTCCTGCTCAGGAGCGACTAGGCCGGACGCCGATGCTACTGGACATGGACGCAGTGACATGGTGGGCTAGGCAACGATCCTAGGAACGGAAGCTCCATCATGCCCGATAGCCACGACCGATCTCTTCCAAGCCCTGAGAACACACATTTCAAGAGCGTCGATGTCGACGTGGTGGTGGTGGGAGCCGGGTTTGCGGGCCTGTTCATGCTGCACCGGCTGCGCGGACTGGGGCTGACCGCGCGGGCTTTCGAGACCGGCGATGGAGTGGGCGGCACCTGGTACTGGAACCGCTATCCCGGCGCCCGCTGCGACGTCGAGAGCATGCAGTACTCCTACCAGTTTTCCGACGATCTGCAGCAGGACTGGTCGTGGAGCGAGAAATTCGCGGCCCAGCCGGAAATTCTGACCTATGCCGAGCATGTGGCGGACCGGTTCGACCTGCGACGGGATATCCAATTGGAAAGCCGGGTGGCTGCGGCGCATTGGGATGACGCGACGGGGATCTGGTCGGCCTCGGTCGAACACGACGGACGCACCAGCACCGTCACGTCGAAATTCCTGATCCTATGCGTAGGCTGTCTGTCGGCGGCGAACCGGCCCAGTTTTGCCGGATTCGAGCGGTTCCAGGGCTCCCATTATCACACCGGATACTGGCCGAAGGACCCGGTGGATTTCACCGGGCTGAAGGTCGGGATCATCGGCACCGGGTCGTCCGGTATTCAGACCATTCCGCATGTCGCCGAGCAGGCCGGACATCTGACCGTGTTCCAGCGGACGCCAAATTACGTGGTGCCGGATTGGAACGGACCGTTGGATCCGGCTTATGAGGCCGAGATCAAGGCGGATTATCAGGACCTCCGGAGCAATGCCAAGACCCGGCCGTCCGGCATCTGGGTGCCCTTCAACACCGACAGCGCGCTTGACGCCTCGGACGAGGAACGGCAGCGGCGGTTCGAGGAGTTCTGGGGCTATGGCGGGTTGGGATTCATGGGGAGCTTCGGCGACCTGCTGACCAACGCGGACTCGAACCGGCTGGCGGCCGACTTCGTGCGCGGCAAGATCGCCGAGATCGTGTCCGATCCGGACGTCGCAAGAAAGTTGACCCCGGACAACGTCCTTGGCTGCAAGCGGCTCTGTGTGCATGCGACCTATTATCAGACGTTCAACCGAGATGACGTCTCGCTGGTCGATTTGCGGACCGAAGGCGCGATCGAGCATTTCACTGAGACGGGCCTGGTGGTCGGTGGTGTGGAGTACCCGTTGGATGCGGTGATCTTCGCGACCGGGTTCGACGCCATGACCGGATCGTTCGAGAAGATCGCGATCTCCGGTGTCGAGGGTCAGACACTCAAGCAGAAATGGGAGGCTGGGCCGAGCACCTATCTGGGCTTTCAGTCTGCGGGCTTTCCGAACATGTTCATGGTGACCGGTCCCGGCAGCCCCTCGGTTTTGTCGAATGTCCTGCTGTCGATCGAGCAGAACATCGAATGGATCACCGGATGCCTGGGCACCCTGTTGCAGAAGGGCCAAAGTCGGATCGAGCCTGAAATCGATGCGGAAGAAGCCTGGGTCGAGGAGGTCAACCGGGCGGCCGGCGGCTCGCTCCGCTCGACCTGCAGCTCCTGGTACAATGGGGCCAATATCCCCGGAAAACCGCTGGTCTTCATCCCGTATATCGGCGGTATCCCGGACTATACCAAGGCCTGCGACGCGGCGGTCGAGAACGGCTATGCCGGGTTCAAAATGCGTTAGATCACTTTGCCCGGATTCATCAGGCCTTTCGGGTCGAGCGCATCCTTGATCGCACGCATCACCTGTAGGGCCACCGGATCCTTATAGTGGGCGAGGTCTGCCCGTTTCAGTTTTCCAATGCCATGTTCGGCACTGATCGAGCCGCCCATCTCGGCGACCACATCGTGCACCGCGTGATTGAAGGCCGCAGTTTGCTTGAAGAAGGTCTTGGCGTCGGCGCCGCGCGGTGCCTGAAGATTGTAGTGCAGATTGCCGTCGCCCACATGTCCGTAACCGACCAGCCGGACGTCGGGATCGATCTTTAGCACCTCCTCGAACGCCCGATCATAGAAGCTCGCGATCGCCGACACCGGGACCGAGACGTCGTGTTTGATGGACGGCCCCTCGCGCCTCTGTCCTTCCGAGGTGTTCTCCCGCAGCCGCCAGAAGGCCTGGCGCTGCGTCTCCGACTGGGCAATTGCCGCGTCCAGGACCAAACCGTCCTCGAAAGCGGTCGTCAGGATCGCTTCCATCGTCGCACCCAGATCGCCGCTGCGATTGGAGGTCGAGACCAGATCCATCAGGACGTAGAAGCCGTGACGCTCGCTCAGCGGGTCCGCCGTGTCCGGAATATGGGCCAGAACCAGATCGAGCAGGGTCCGGGGCATGAACTCAAAGGCCTCGACGGCATCTCCGCTCTCGGCTCTGGCACGGCTCAGCAGGCTGACGGCGGACGCGAGGTCGGGCACCGCGCAGAAGGCGCTGCGCTGATCGGTCGGCTTCGGAAACAGCTTCAGAACGGCGGCCGTTATGATGCCCAAGGTTCCCTCGGCCCCGATAAGCAGATCCATCAGGTCGTAGCCGGTATTGTCTTTGCGGAGGCCGGTCAGGCCGTTCAGGATCCGGCCGTCCGGCAGCACCGCCTCGATGCCGAGCGCCAGATCCCGTGCATTGCCGTAGCGCAATGTGTTCACGCCGCCGGCATTGGTCGAGAGATTGCCGCCGATCATGCAACTGCCCTCTGAGGCCAGAGATAGCGGGAAGTATCGATCGGAATCCAGCGCTTTGGTCTGGATGTCCTGCAGAAGACAGCCCGCCTCGACTGTGATTGTGTGGTTGTCGGGATCGAGCTTGCGCACGCGGTTCATCCGGGCCAGCGACAGCACGATCGCGCGGCCATCCTTCTCTGGAGTCGACGCACCGCACAGGCTGGTGTTGCCGCCTTGCGGCACCATCGGAATGCCGGCTGCGGCGCACGCCGTGACGATGGACGAGACGTCCTGCGTGCTGGCGGGCTTCACCACCATCCGGGCCCGGCCCTTGTAGTGGCCCCGCCAATCCTCGAGATGTGGGCGCATCGCGTCCGGGGAGTCGGTCCAGCCAGTTGGACCGACGATCCGCTTGATCTGCGCAAGCGCGGCGTCGATCGATAGGCTCCCCTCGGGGGCATCGTTTGTTTGGGCGAGGGCAGCCATGGCGGTCGGTCTCACAAGTGGATTTGGTATCATCGCGGCTCGATATTAGAGCCTGCCGATAGGTCCACAAGGGCGGGTGGCCGAAACCGTGATGGGTCCAAATCCCGCTGGTTGAACTTCAAAAGCCCATAGTTGGAGAAGAGCGGTCCAGGAGTGCTCAGTTGATCAGCCGAAGCGTCCAATTGCCGGTTTCGGTCAGGGTCAGATCCTGCTTGCTGGTCCGCAGCATGCCGTAGGAGGCGTGCGGCACAACGGCATGTCCGGTGAGGACCGACGGGCACGCGTTCTTGCAGACCGCGTAGATCGTAAGGTTCACGTTGAGGCGAGGCTTGTTGGTGGCGCGAATGACCAGGGTCGTACCGCCCTCGATCGCGACCTCGTCATCTTCCACGCTGGTGGCGACCCCGCTCATCCGGATGTCGGCGACCAGCAGATTGACCACCTCGGAATTGGTGATGCGAAACCGCATTTCACCGCCCGGCGTGACATTCCGGGCCTGGACGTAGAACCGCGATTCGACGGAGACCGCTTGGGCGGAGCCCGAGAAAGCCAGCACGGCAAGACAACAAGCCAGCAAGCGCGCGATCATCAGCCGTCTCCGCTACATGTGGATGGTCCGCCCCGCGACGGCGAGGGCGGCTTCCTTCACCGCCTCGTTCAGGGTGGGGTGGCCGTGACAGGTCCGGGCGATGTCATCCGAGGACGCACCGAACTCCATGGCCACGCAGATCTCGTGAATCAGCGTGCCGGCATCCGGGCCGATCACATGGGCGCCCAAGACTTTGTCGGTCTCGGCATCTGCCAGGATCTTGACCATGCCTTCGCTGTCCAGATTGGCGCGGGCGCGCGCATTGGCGCTGAACGGGAAGGTGCCTTTCTTGAAATTGACACCGGCTTCCTTCAGCTGTTCCTCGGTCTTGCCGACAGACGCCACCTCCGGCCACGTGTAGACGATGCCGGGAACCAGATTGTAGTTAACATGGCCCGACTGACCGGCCATGGTCTCGACCGCAGCGATCCCATCCTCTTCCGCCTTGTGGGCGAGCATTGGGCCTGGAATGGCGTCGCCGACAGCGAAGATGCCCGGCACGGAAGTCTGGAAATCCTCGTCGACCTCGACGAAGCCGCGATCGGTCAGCTTCACACCCAGCTTGTCGAGGCCCAACCCCGCCAGATAAGGCCGGCGGCCGATGGCGACCAGCACCACGTCGCCCTTGATCTCTTCCGAGTCACCGCCCTTGGCGGGCTCGACGGTCAGGGTCACCTGGCTCTTTGTGGTCTTGGCGCCGGTCACCTTGGAGCCGAGCTTGAACTCGATGCCCTGTTTTGCCAGCACGCGCTGGAACCGTTTGGCGATCTCACCATCAATACCAGGTGCGATCCGGTCCAGATACTCGACCACCGTGACCTCGGCACCAAGACGCTTCCAGACCGAGCCGAGCTCGAGTCCGATCACGCCGCCACCGATCACGATCAGATGCTTCGGCACTTTCTTGAGCTCAAGCGCGCCGGTAGAGGTGACGATCTGCTTCTCGTCCACATCCACGCCCCGCAGCGGCATGGATTCGGAACCCGTGGCGATCAGAATACGCTCCGCCTTGATCGACTTTGCCTTGCCCTTGCCCGAGACCGGCTTGACCGACACCTCACCCGGTGCGGCGATGCTGCCCCAGCCTTCGATCCAGTCGATCTTGTTCTTCTTGAACAGGAAGGCGATGCCGTCGGTCAGACCTGTCACGATCTCGGTCTTCCGGGTCATCATCGTCTTCATGTCGAGCTTGGGCGTGCTCACGCCGATTCCGAGATCGGCGAACTGATGTCCGGCCTCCTCGAACTTCTCGGAGATGTTCAGCAATGCCTTCGACGGGATGCAGCCTACGTTCAGGCAGGTGCCGCCGAGCGCGCCACGGCCTTCGATGACGGCGGTCTTCAGGCCCAGCTGTGCGGCCCGGATCGCCGCCACATACCCGCCCGGCCCAGCACCGATGACAACCAGATCGTAGCTATCGCTCATGATATCCTCGTGTTCCAGAAAGTCGGAATGCGGCTCAGGCTTACATATCCAGCAGCAGGCGGCGCGGATCCTCGATGGCGTCCTTCAGGCGGACCAGGAAGGTCACCGCCTCACGGCCGTCGATGATCCGGTGATCGTAGCTGAGCGCCAGATACATCATCGGACGGATCTCGACCTGATTGCCGACCGCGACCGGCCGCATCTGGGTCTTGTGCATACCCAGGATGCCAGACTGCGGGGGATTCAGGATCGGGGTCGACATCAGCGAGCCGTAGACCCCGCCATTCGAGATCGTGAACGTGCCGCCCTGCATGTCGGCGATCGACAGCTTGCCGTCGCGCGCCTTCCGACCGAGGTTGCCGATCTCCTGCTCGATCCCGGCGAAGGACAGCTCATCCGCATCTCGGACGACCGGGACCACCAGACCCTGAGGTGTGCCGACGGCGACCCCGATGTCGTAGTGGTTCTTGTAGATCAGCTCGTCGCCGTAGATCTCGGCGTTGACCGCCGGCAGTTCCTTCAATGCCGCGATCGAGGCCTTCACGAAGAAGCTCATGAAGCCGAGCTTCACGCCGTGCTTCTTCTCGAACCCATCCTTGTACTCGTTCCGCAGGCTCATGACGTTGGTCATGTCCACCTCGTTGAAGGTGGTCAGCATGGCGGCGGTGTTCTGGGCTTCCTTCAGACGTCGTGCGATCGCCTGACGGAGGCGGGTCATCTTGACCTTTTCTTCCTTCGGATGATCCGGGCGCGGTGGCAACGGGCCGGCGGCTGCGGGAGCGGCGCCTGCGGCCGGGCCGGCCGAATAGCTGCGTTTCGCCGTGCCGGCGTCGATCGCCTTCTGCACGTCGTCCTTGACCAGACGCCCGTCCTTGCCGGTCGGCTTGATCTTGGACGGGTCGAGATTGTTGTCGTCGACCAGCTTGCGCACGGCCGGGGACAGGGTCTTCACATCATACTGACCCGACGCGGTCGAGGTATTGGCGGCGACCGGCGCGGAAGCCGGTTTTGCAGCCTCTTTCGGAGCTTCTTTGGGAGCCTCTTCCTTGGGGGCCTCGGACTTGGCGGGCTCAGCCTTGGGCGCAGGCGCCTTGGGAGCGGCGGTGGCGCTCTCGTCGATCCGTCCAAGAAGGGCACCGACCTCGACATTGGTGCCGTCCTGAACGGCGATCTCGCTGAGCACGCCGGAACTCGGCGCGTTGACCTCCAGCGTGACCTTATCGGTCTCAAGCTCGACCAGTGGTTCGTCCGCCTTCACGGCGTCTCCCACAGCCTTCATCCACTTCGCAACCGTTGCCTCGGTTACGGATTCCCCCAGCACGGGTACGGTGATGTCGGTCGCCATTGGCTTCAGGCCCTCTCGTTCTTTCTCGGTCGTGTCAGGTCGATTTTTCGATGTGATGCGGTTATTCGGCGGCCATGCGCCCCTTGCCGGACTCGACCGTCAGGGCCGCGTCCACCAGTTTCTGCTGCTCGCGGACATGGCGGCTGTGGTTGCCGGTGGCAGGCGAGGCGGCCTCGGCCCGCCCGACATAGCGCGGGCGCTTGCAGGCGCCGTCCAACTCGACCAATACCTCTTCCAGACGGTGATCGACGAAGGTCCAGGCTCCCATGTTGCGCGGCTCTTCCTGGCACCAGATCACCTCGGCCTGCGGGAATCGTCCCAGTTCCTGGTGCAGGGCCTGATCGGGGAACGGGTAAAGCTGTTCC
Source organism: uncultured Rhodospirillaceae bacterium (assembly GCA_937891725.1). Classification (GTDB taxonomy): domain Bacteria; phylum Pseudomonadota; class Alphaproteobacteria; order Thalassobaculales; family Thalassobaculaceae; genus JANSYC01. Next base: position 13,253 of record CALAHL010000874.1, read on the forward strand.
AACCGCAGGAAGAAGACGTCCTTGATCCCGCGCTTCTCCCGCTCTTCGTAGAGGTCGTAGTAGACCTTGCCGGAGCACAGGACGACCCGCTTGACGTCCTTGTCCTCGCAGATCTGCTTGTTGTCGTACATGACCCGGTGGAAGGTCGTTCCCGGCCCCATCTCGTCCAGTGAGGACACCGCCAGCTTGTGACGCAGCAGAGATTTCGGTGTCATTACGATCAGCGGTTTGCGGAAATCGCGGCACAGCTGACGGCGCAGCACGTGGAAATAGTTGGCTGGCGTGGTGCAGTTCACCACTTGCATATTGTCTTCGGCACACAGCTGCAGATACCGCTCAAGCCGCGCCGAGGAATGTTCCGGACCCTGGCCCTCATAGCCGTGCGGCAACAGCATCACCAATCCGGACATGCGAAGCCACTTCGCCTCGCCGGAGGAGATGAACTGGTCCACAATGACCTGGGCGCCGTTCGCGAAATCGCCGAACTGCGCTTCCCACATGACCAAGGCGTTCGGCTCGACCTGGGAATAGCCGTATTCGAACCCGAGCACGCCGGCCTCGGACAGCGGACTGTCGATCACCTCATACTGTGCCTGACCTTCGGCCAGGTTGTTGAGCGGGACGTAGCGCTCTTCATTCTCGGTATCACGGTAGACGGAATGGCGCTGGGAGAACGTCCCGCGCCCGCTGTCCTGACCCGACAGGCGCACCGGATTGCCGCCGACCAACAGGGAGCCGAAAGCCAGCGCCTCGCCGGTCGACCAATCGATGCCCTCGCCGGACTCGATCGCTTTCTTGCGGGCATCAATGAAGCGGTTCAGCTTGCGATTCAGGTTGAAGTCCTTGGGGACCTCGCACAGTTTGGTGCCGATCTCCCGCAGCTTGTCGACCGGGATCGCGGTATCGCCGCGCCGGGCGCCGCCGGACGCGACCTTCATGCCGGACCAGGACCCTTCCAACCAATCGGCCTTGTTCGGCTTGTAGGACAGGCCGGCGTCGAACTCTTGCGCCAGATAGGCATTGTGGGCCTCGAACAGCTCGTCGGCCTCGCCCTCTTTCAGTACGCCCTCGCGGGTCAGCTTTTCGGCATAAAGCTGACGGGTGGTCGGGTGGTCGGCGATCTTCTTGTACATCAACGGTTGGGTGAACGACGGCTCGTCGCCCTCGTTATGGCCAAACCGGCGATAGCTGATGATGTCGACCACAACGTCGGTTCCGAACTCATGCCAGAACTCGGTCGCGATCCTTGCGACATGGATCACGGCTTCCGGATCGTCGCTGTTCACATGGAAGATCGGTGCCATCACCATCTTCGCCACATCGGTCGAATAGGGCGACGAGCGCGAGAAATGCGGGCTGGTGGTGAAGCCGATCTGGTTGTTCACCACGATATGCAAGGTGCCGCCGCTCTTGTAGCCGCGCAGGCCAGAGAAATCGAAGGTCTCGGCCACCACGCCCTGGCCCGCGAAGGCCGCATCGCCGTGCAGCACGATGCCAATGACTTTCTTGCGGTCGACATCTTTCCGCTGCTGCTGCTTGGCACGCACGCGACCGAGCACGACGGGGTTCACGATCTCGAGATGCGACGGGTTGGCGTTCAGGGTCAGGTGGACGTTCTTGTCGTCGAACTCCCGATCGGCCGAAACGCCCATGTGATACTTCACGTCACCGGAGCCACCGGCTTCTTCGGGGTTGGCCGGGTTGCCCAGAAATTCCGAGATGATCGCGCGGAACGGCTTGCTCATGAAATTGCAGAGTACGTTCAGTCGGCCACGGTGGGCCATGCCGAGCACGGCTTCCTCCAGGCCCAGCTGACTGCCGCGCTTGATGATCTGCTCGAGCGCCGGGATCAGGCTTTCCGATCCGTCGAGGCCGAATCGCTTGGTGCCGACATATTTCACGGCCAGGAATTTCTCGAACCCCTCGGCGGCGTTCAGACGGTCGAGAATCGCCCGCTTGCCGCGCTCGGTGAATTCGGTCTGGTTTCGGATCTGCTCGATCCGTTCCTGGATCCACGCCTTCTGGG
>CALAHL010000875.1 GCA_937891725.1 uncultured Rhodospirillaceae bacterium
ATACATCCTGAGGCCTTAGTCGGACAGCCCTTCCGTCCAGCGCCGGGCACGGACTTGCGCGTCGCGGACCTCGATCGGAGACAATAACTCGCGCACTTGTGCGGCCAGCGTGTCCGCCTCCGTCAGCCCTTTCGATTGCGCGAGAGTCAGCCATTTCAATGCCTCGATCATATCCTGCTCATTCTCACGGGACGGTCTGGAAAACAGGTTTCCGAGATTGAGATAGGCCTCCGCGATCCCCGCCCGCGCCGCTTCCTTGTAGAGCCTAACCGCCCGGCCAAAGTCCGCAGCGCCGCCCTCCCCAACCTCCAATAGATAGGCCAGATTGAACTTCGCATCCGGCATGCCTTGCCCGGCAGCTTTTTCGTACCAGGCTCGCGCCAACGCGGCATCCCGTTCGACCGCGTGGCCGAACTGATAGAGCAAACCCAACTTGAACTCGGCGAGCGAATACCCCAAGGCTGCGGATCTGCGATACCATTTGAGTGCCGTTTCAGGCTGCGCCTCGCCCTGAAGGCCCTGCTCCAAGGTCAAACCCAGATAGAACATCGCTTTGGGATCACCAGCTTCGGCCGCCTTGCGGTACCAACCCATCGCCTCCGAGTACCCGTCCGGAACCGGCACCTGTGCAACCGCACTCAGCGGAACACATACAGTAAACGTCATATATGCCGCGAAACTCAGGCCACTGGCCCGAAGCCATGTCACGGGAACGCCCGACAGGTCCCGGGCGCGTTCTGATGGGTTTCGGCGAAGATCATGGAATCAATGGACCCGTACCGCTGCTCGACCGCGGAGGCGGGCCTTCATACCCGACCAAGCGATTGGCTTCCCGGGCCGGCAGCGGCTGCGCATAGCAGGTCACATCGCCGAGAGTCCGGTAGCAGTATTTCGGCGGCTTTTGCCGCACGGGCTCCTCCGTATCTTCAAGTCCGAACGCCGACTGAACGGTTTGGAGCCCCGTTCCGACCACGCCCCCAACTTCGGCGCACGCGCCCAAGCTGAACATCACCCCGAGCGACAGCCCAATAGGGCCGCACGCTCTCACCAAGGTTCGGATCGTGACCATTTCGTTAAAGCCCTGTCAATCCGGAACCGTAACAAACCGACGCCGCCCCATGCGACCCGCCGACGCGTCCCTGCGATTTCCAATGCGAGAACCGTGCCAGACTTTGCGGTCCCAAGCCGTCAGTGCACGGTCTTCAGCACATCGCGCACCGTGTCGACGATGAAATCGATCTGCGGCTTCTCGATGATCAGCGGAGGAGACAAGGCGATGATGTCGCCGGTCGTACGGGTCAGCAACCCGGCTTCATAGGCCTTCAGGAACGCGTCGAAAGCGCGCGCAGTCGGCTTGCCCGGAATCGGCTCCATCTCGATTGCGCCGACCATACCGAGATTGCGGATGTCGATCACATGCGGCTCGCCCTTGAGCGAGTGGATCGCTTCCTCCCAATAGGGCGCCAGATCGGCCGCACGCTCAAACAACCCCTCGTCCTTATAAAGATCCATGGTGGCGAGCCCGGCGGCGCAGGCCAGCGGATGGCCGGAATAGGTGTAGCCGTGGAACAGCTCGATCGAATTCTCCGGCGCGTCCATGAACGCGTCGTAGATTCCCGGACGGCAGAACACCGCCCCCATCGGGACCACCGCATTGGTGATCCCCTTTGCGGTGGTGTAAAGGTCCGGCTTCACCCCGAAATACTCGTGCGCGAAGCTGGCACCCAGGCGGCCGAACCCGGTGATCACCTCATCGAAGATCAGCAGGATGCCGTGCTTGTCGCAGATCTCGCGCAGCCGCTTGAGATAGCCCTGCGGCGGGACCAGCACGCCGGTGGAGCCCGCCACCGGCTCGACGATCACGGCGGCGATGGTCGAAGCGTCGTGCAGAGCCACGATCCGCTCCAACTCGTCCGCCAGATGCGCACCCCATTCGGGCTGACCCTTGGTGTAGGCGTTATGGGCGATGTCATGGGTGTGCGGCAGATGGTCGACCCCGTTCAGAAGCGTGCCGAACTGCTTGCGGTTGGAGACGATTCCGCCGACCGAAATGCCGCCGAAGCCGACACCGTGATAGCCCCGTTCCCGCCCGATCAGACGGGTCCGCGTGCCCTGGCCGATCGCCCGCTGGTAGGCGAGCGCGATCTTGAGGGCCGTGTCGACCGCCTCGGAACCGGAATTGGTGAAGAACACCTGGTCATAGCCGTCCGCCATCTGGGTCAGACGCGAGGCGAACTCGAACGACAGCGGGTGCCCGGCCTGGAACGACGGCGCGAAGTCCAGGGTCTCGACCTGCTTCTGCACGGCCTCAATGATCGGACGGCGCCGGTGACCGGCATTGCAGCACCACAGCCCGGCCG
>CALAHL010000876.1 GCA_937891725.1 uncultured Rhodospirillaceae bacterium
ATTTCCGCCTCATAACTCATGAAAAAGTTCGGGTTTTGGGGTAGGGCCAGTATAGCGGCCCAAATCTCGGGTAAGGAGACAGGAAATGTCCGACACGCCCCCCGATCTTTTGCTCGGTCTGATTGGCGACAATATCATGGCGTCCCGAGCGCCGGACCTGCACCGGTTGGCTGGGCGGCTGAGCGGACTTGAGGTCCAGTACGACCGTCTGATCCCGGCCAGGATGGAACTCGATTTTGACGGGGTGTTCGCCCACTGCGTCGAGGCCGGCTACCGTGGGATCAACATCACCTATCCCTACAAGGAGCGGGCGGCCGCCAAGGTCACCATTGAGGACCCGCTGGTAGCGGCAATCGGGGCGGTCAACACGGTGGTGTTCGGTTCGGATGGGCCAAAGGGATTCAACACCGATTACTCGGGCTTCGTTGCGGCCTACCGCTCGGAGATGGGAGACCAGACGGCACCGGGGGCGGTCTGCATGGTCGGTGCCGGTGGGGTCGGGAAGGCGGTCGCCTTCGGGCTGATTGCCCTGGGAGTGGAGGACATCCGGATTGTCGAGCGCGATCTGGATAAGGCGGAAGCCCTGGCCGTGGCCCTGAGTGCCGTGCAGCCGAGCCTGCGCACGCTGGTGGCCGACCATCCGGGCCAGGCGGTGACGGGGGCCCAGGGTCTGATCAACTGCACTCCGGTCGGTATGGTCGGCTATCAGGGCACGCCGTTGCCCAAACCGCATATGGCCGACGCCGCTTGGGCGTTCGATGCGGTCTACACACCGATCGATACCCAGTTCCTGGAAGATGCGGCGGAGGTCGGACTGACAACCCTGTCCGGCTACGAGCTGTTTTTTCATCAGGGCGTCGATGCGTGGCTGCTCTTCAGCGGGCAGGCCGTTGATCAGCGGGCCCTGCGCACGGCCCTCGAAACCGAGCCGTCTGACTGACACTTGGGGAGCCTTTTGGGGGGAGCCGATCATGCGTACGTCCATCGCCACCGTATCCATGGGTGGGTTGCTGCGCGCCAAATTCGAGGCGATCGCTGCGGCCGGATTCGAAGGGGTCGAGATCTTCGAGACCGACGTGCTGGCTCATGACGGCACGCCGGAGGAGGTGGCGACGATGGCCTGTGATCTGGGCCTGGAAATTGTGGCACTGCAGCCGCTGCGGGATTTCGAGGGCATGCCTGAGCCGCAAAGGACACGGACCTTCGAGCGGGCCAAGCGCAAGTTTGAGCTGGCGAACCGATTGGGAACAACGCGTCTGCTGATCTGTTCCAACGTCTCACCCTTGGCCCTGGGGGGCTTGGAGCGACTTGCCGACGATCTCTGGGAACTGGGTGATCTTGCGGCGTCGGCCGGAATCGATGTGGGATATGAGGCCCTCGCCTGGGGCAGACATGTCTGGGACTATCGGGACTCCTGGGAGATCGTGCGCCGGGCCGACCATCCACGCATCGGCCTGATTCTCGACAGTTTCCACATTCTGGCGCGGCGGTTGCCGGTCGATCCGATCCGGATGATCCCGCGTGAGCGCATCACCTTCGTCCAGGTCTCTGACGCGCCGTTGATGGATATGAATATTCTGCAGCTCTCGCGGCACTACAGATGCTTTCCCGGTCAAGGGGAGATGGATTTGCCGGGGTTCATGGAAGCCTTGACGGATACCGGTTACGACGGGTGGCTCAGTGAAGAGGTGTTCTCCGACCGGTTCCGTATGGGCTCACCCAAGCAGATCGCGTTCGACGGATACCGGTCGCTGGTTCATCTGACCGGGCGCACCAAAACTGCGGCGCTTCCGAGCGTCCCGTCGCCGGAAGCGGTGACCTTCGTCGAGTTCTCGGTCAACGATGCGGATGCCGGGACCCTGGGAGCCCTGTTCACGGCCATCGGATTCGCCCATCGCGGCCGGCACCGCTCCAAGTCGGTGGAGTGGTATGTGCAGGGCGACATCAATCTGGTGATCAACTCAGAGAAGACCGGCTTCGCCCACTCCCATCAGATCACCCACGGCCCGTCGGTGGCCGCGATCGGGCTTTGGGTGGCGGATGCGTCCCGCCAGATGGACCGGGCCGAGGCGCTGCGCGCGACCAGCTTCCGGCAGCCGGTCGGCGCGGGCGAATTGAAAATTCCGGCGATCCGGGGTGTCGGCGGGTCGCTGATCTACTTCCTCGATCATGCGACCGAACTGGGGCGGGTCTGGGAGGTGGAGTTCGAGCCCCTTGTCGGACCCGCGATCCTCCCGACCGGGCTGACCCGAATCGATCATATCGCGCAGACCATCCCGTTCGAGGAGCTGCAGTCCTGGCGGTTGTTCTACGCCGCGATCCTGGGACTGGAGCGCACGCCGCAGGTCGATGTCGCCGATCCGGCCGGCCTGGTCGAAAGCCAGGTGCTCTACTCCCCCGATCGGTCGGTCCAGATTGTTCTGAATTCAAGCCAGGCCCGGCAGTCGCAATCGAGCCAGTTCCTCAACGCTTATTTCGGCGCCGGGGTGCAGCATATCGCGTTCGCCACCGACGACATTCTGGCGACGGTCTCTGCTATGCGCGATGCGGGCGTGGCCCTGCTCGATATTCCGGACAACTATCACGACGATCTGGAGGCGAGATTCGATCTCGATCCCGACCTCGCGGCCCGAATGCGGGTGCTCGGCATCCTCTACGACGAGGACAAGAACGGCCGATACTTTCAGGTCTATACCCAGGTGATCGCAGACCGGTTCTTCTTCGAGATCGTGCAACGCGACGGCTATACCGGTTTCGGTGCCCCGAACGCGCCGATCCGGCTGGCGGCACAGACCCAGCTGTCGCCGCCGCCCGGCATGCCCAAGATCTAGAGCGCGCTCAGGCCTCGGGGTCGTCCCTTAGATCCCGGACCTCGCCCAAACTGAGACCTACCGTGCCGGTGCCGTCGAAATAGATGAAGCGCAGATCGTCCCGGCGGGAGGTCATGGCGGCCGGCAGCGGGTCATATCGGAAGCTGTCGCCGCCGATATGCGGAGTGACGGAGCCGACATCGACCCGTGCCGCCTGCTCGACCCGCAACAGTTTGAGGCGGCTGCCGTCGGGTTTTATGGCGGAAAACGGAATGCAGGCCAGCCGCAGAAAGCTGGTCGCGTCCTGGGTGACCGCGAACCCGTCGACGAAGGCTTTCTCGACCAAATCCAGATCTTTGCGGCTGTCCGGTTCGGGTGCAGGTTCCACCGCGCCCTCCGGCAGGTGCGGGGTCTGCCACTGTGTCGGCGCATGATCGTGGGCGTTGTGGCCCGGCCCGTGGGAATGCCCGTGGGAATGCGAGTGGGCGTGCGGACGCAGGTGCGGATTGGGGCTATGCATGTGCGGCTCTCCCTCTAGAAGCTGACCGGCTTGTCGATGATGCCCTTGTGGGAGCCCATCTTGCCGTGTGCGACCAGCGATCCCATCACCTCGACTGCCACCCGAACGCCAAGCAATGCTGTGATGTCGGAGGTGTCGTAGGGCGGGCTGACCTCGACCACTTCCAGCCCGCAGATGCCTGGAGCGGAGACCAGACCCAGCAGCTTCAGCACTTCACGAGGTAGAAATCCGCCGGGCTCGGGCCAGCCGGTACCCGGCACAAAACCGCAATCGACCGAATCCACGTCGAAGGAGATATAGACCGCGTCCGCATCCTTCCAGGCGAGCTCCAATGCGATCTCGGCGGTCTTCTCCAGGCCGAGCCGTTCGATGTCGTCGATCGTCAGCACATTGGTTTCGCGCTTGCGGGCTTCCTTGACCCCGGCGCGGGGCACCTGCCAGCCGCCGATCCCGAGCTGAACCAGATTGGTGGCCGGCACATTGTCCATTTCGGTTGCCCAGTACCAGGGGGTGGTGTGCATCCGCTCGTCCAGATCCTTCTCCTGGATATCGATATGCCGGTCGAAATGGATGATGCCGATCCGCTTGCTGGTGCATTGCGCGATGCCGCGCACGCAGGGGAACCCGATCGAATGGTCGCCGCCCAGCATGATCGGCAGCGCGCCCGAGGAGAAAACATGGCTGACGCCCTTGGTGATCTGGTCGAAGCTTTTCTCTAGATTCGCCGGGATCGTGAACACGTCACCGGCGTCGCACAGGGTCATCTGTTCCCGCAGATCGACCCCCATCTCGTAATTGTACGGGGTGTAGAGCGCGGAGATCCGGCGCATGCCCTGCGGCCCGAAACGGGTGCCGGGACGGTAGGTGGTGCCGCTGTCGAACGGAATCCCGAGCACGGCGGCATCGAACTTGCCCACATCCCGGACGTTCTCGACATAGGGCGCTTTGAGGAAGGTGTTGATGCCGGCGAAATGCGGCAGCTCACCCCGGGCGAAGGTCGGGATGGTCTTGTCGGTCAGGCTGTCGGACCCTGGCAGGCCCATGTCGAGCGCCCATTGCTGCTCCTGGCGCCAGCCGTCCTCGGGCAGATGCCCTTCAGCCTGCACGGATTTCCACCCCTGGGTCTCGCGGGCGTTGAAGTCCGGGTGATGGAACCGGTGGCCGAATTGGGCCGGCCCGATCCGTGAGCGGTCGAGCGGCGCGCCGGCGCGTGAGGCGGTGCGGCGGGACAGGCGGTTGTTCAGCATGCGATTTCGGCTCCTTCGGCCGTATTGTCGGGTAACGCGAATCCAGCATCCGGATCCATCGGGGGCTCGGTGACATCGTCGATCGGCAGATCGTAGGTGATCCGGGCGCCGTAGGCATTCGGGAACTGCGGATCGACCCGAACCTTGTCGAAGGCGATCAGACGGGTTCCCAGTCTGAACGCTTCCTGCAGATCATGGGTGACCATGAACACCGTCATATCCTGCTCGCGCCAGATATCCAGGATCAAGCCCTGCATATCGGCGCGGACACCGGGGTCCAGCGCGCCGAATGGCTCGTCCATCAAAAGGACCTTGGGCTTCATCGTGAGCGCCTGGGCGATCGCCACCCGCTGCTGCATGCCACCGGACAGCTGGGCCGGATACCGGTCGGCGGCGGCGGTCAGGCCGACCTTCTCCAGCAAGGTATCCGCCGCCTCTCGTGCCGCCCGACGGCGAGATCCGAAGATCCGTCCCAGCAAGGGGGAGCCCTGGAAATTGGCGGCCATCAGCAGGTTCTCTCGTACCGTCAGATGCGGGAAGATCGAGTAGCGCTGGAACACGATGCCGCGCTCTGGCGTCGGCTCATGCGGGATCGGAACATCGTCCAGCAGGATTACGCCGCCGGAGGGCCGCTCCTGGCCCAACAGCAACCGCAGGAAGGTCGACTTGCCGCAACCCGACGCGCCGACGATGGTGCAGAACGTCCCGAACGCGATATCGATCGAGACCCGTTCCAGGATCGGAACCCCGTCGTAATTCATCGAGAGATCGCGGACCGAGATGCCGGTGGTCGTCATAGCCCGCCCCCCTCGGTGTCTTCACCCAGATGGGCCCACCGGAAGGCCTTGCGCGACAGCATCAAAAGCCCCCGGTCGAGCACGACGGCGATGACCGTGATCCACGCGACATAGGGCAGGATGATATCCATCGCCAGATAACGGCGCACCAGGAAGATCCGATACCCGAGGCCCTCGGTCGACGCGATCGCCTCGGCGGAGATCAGGAAAATCCAGGCAGGCACCAGGCCCAACCGGATCGCCACCACCACGCGCGGCAGGACTTGGGGCAAGACAACCCGGACAATGATTTGCCAGGTGGAGGCCCCAAGGGTCTGGGCCTTGATCAACAGCTCTTTCGGCAACTCGGCAACGGCAAGGGCGATGGTCCGCACCATCACTGGGGCGGTTCCGAACACGATCAGCGAGACTTTCGACAGCTCCCCCAGGCCGACCATGATGAACAGAATCGGCAGGACCGTGATCGGCGGGATCAGCGACAGGGTCGAGACAAAGGAGGACAGGGTCGAGCGGGCCACCGGGATCAGCCCGATCGGAATGCCGAGCAGTATGGCCAGAAGGGTGGAAATGCCGACCCCGATGCCAAGCCGCGCCAGACTGGCCCAAGTGTCGCCCCAGAGCAGAATATCGCCCGACCGCCGGTCCGGCTCGGCCGCCATGCGCCAGAAGGCGTCCGCCATCGAGGTGAAGGACGGCAGCAGCTTGTCCGCCGGGTTGACCTGCAGCCGCAGATCGCTCGCCACCATATAGGCGATGATGGCAAGCACGAACGGCAGCGCGGCCAGCGCCACATGCGTCGGCCGCGAGATCTTCTGGTTGATCAGGCGCATGGCCCGTCCGCTCTGCCAATGGTCGGCCTAGTGCTTTCCGTCCGCCGCCATCTGCATGTAGGTGGTGTCGAACCGCAGCTTGACGTTGTCTTTGTTGCCGAGGATCTGGCCGTCCGGGAATGCGATGCCGACAAAATCGACGCTGTCCGCGTTGGTCCCAAGGATGCCTTTGGCGAACAGAAAGCTGCGCACGAAATCCATGGTCTTAATCAGCACGGAGTCCTTGGTGAAGGCGACCGCGTCGGCCGGGCTGTAGAACATTTCCGTCGAAGCCAGCTGCGCGTCGTAGCCGGCTAGATCGGTGCCCGAAGCTTCCGCCATCGCGGTCCGGGCCGCGGCACCCGCGGCATCGGATTTCGACATGATCGACATCATCTCGTACCAGGCACCGGTCAGGGCCATGCCGAATTTCGGATTGCTGGCCAGGGTCTCGGTGTTGACCATCATGATGTCGATGATCTCGCCCGGGGTCTGGCTGGAATCGAACACCGCATTGGCGTTCGACATGGCGCCTATCTCGCTCAACAGCGGGTTCCAGGTGACCACGGCGGTCACGTCGGGCGTGCTGTAGGCGGCGACCATATCGGCGTCCGAGGTGTTGACCACGGTGATGTCCTTCTCGCCCAGGCCGACCGAATCCAGCGCCCGTACCAAAAGGTAGTGTGAGACCGACAGCTCGACCAGGTTGACCGTCTGGCCTTTGATGTCGGCCAGCGTCGTCTTGTCCTTCAGGATGATGCCGTCATTGCCGTCCGAGTAGTCGCCGACGATCAGTGCCGTGGTGTCGACTCCGCCGCCCGACGGGATCGACAGCGCATCCATATTGGTCATTGAGCAGCCGTCGTACTCGCCGGCGGTGTATTGGTTGATCGACTCGATGTAGTCGTTGATCTGGGTGATCTCGACCGAGATGCCGTATTTGTCGGCCCATTTTTTCATCAGGCCCGAGGACTGGATCTCGCCCCAGGGCATCCAGCCGACATAGATCGACCAGCATACTTTGAAACTGTCTTTTGTCTGGGCCTGCGAGGGGCCTGTCGTGGTCAAGGCGAACGCGACTGCCAGAACGGCGATGAGGGAGCGGATCATGGACGTCTCTCCTTAGCTGCAACTGCCACCGGCGCCGCACCTTTGGAGCGCCGTGTCTCACGTCGTGGTCATGGTTGCAGAGCACGGCCCAAGGGAGGGATTTGCGCTCGGCAAACCTGTGCAGTGACCTCCCGGGATTTTTGCCCGCCGTGTTTCCGGCCCTGTCGCCATGGTATTGGCTGGCGGCCGAATTGCGTCTCTCGGACCAGCACCATGAACGATCATGGCCGGAACCCTAGACGCGCTGCACCGATCGGGACCCGCAAGCCCCGTGCCAGCGCTCGGAGGATTCGGATAGTGCGCTGATCTTCAGGGCGAATTTCGAAAATGCGATGGGTGGACCGCTCTGAGGCGCGGCAGCCGGAGCCAAAGCTGCGGTCCGCCAGAAGGCAATCGCCTAAATTTTGGGCGTGAGCGCTGCCTCGAAGTGTAACAATTCAAATATACTTGAATTGTGGAAGTGATTGGGGAATAGTCGCCCGGCCCGCGCCCTCGCGCGGGAGCGATACGCGACCTCGTTTCCGTGGAGGGATCGAAGCATGACAAATGATCGCACCTACAACGTCCTGTTCCTCTGCCACGCCAACTCCGCCCGCAGCATCATGGCGGAATGTATCCTGCAGCGTCTCGGTCAGGGCCGGTTCAACGCTCACAGTGCCGGCAACGCCCCCTCCGGCACGCTCCACCCCTACGCCCTCGATTTGCTGCGGCAGCAGAACTTCGTGGTGGACGGCCTGCGCTCGAAAAGCTGGGACGAGTTCGCAGGACCTGAGGCGCCCAAGATGGATTTCGTCTTCACGGTCTGCGACGATACCGCGAATGAGACCTGTCCGGTCTGGCCGGGCGCGCCGATCGCCGCCCACTGGCCGATCGCCGACCCGGTTTCCGTGCCGGGGACCGAGGCCGAAAAGCGGTTCGCCTTCGCCGAGTCCTTCCGGCAACTGAACACGCGGATTTCGATTTTCGTCAATCTGCCGCTGCGCACGATCGACGATCTAGCTTTGCGCCAGCGGTTGTCGGACATCGGGGCCAAGTCGCACGAAATCGCCTGATTGGATGGAAGACACCTGACCGAACCGCATTCGGGCACGCCCGGACGAGATCGAGAGGACCTGAATTGAGTGACATGGAACGCCGTCCGGGCGGCGACGGGATCGGAGTCTTCGAGCGATGGCTCTCGCTCTGGGTCGGGTTGAGCATTGGGGCCGGGCTGCTGCTGGGGGCCCTGACGCCGGATCTGTTCCAGATGCTCGCGGGGTTCGAGATCGCCCATGTCAATCTGGTGGTCGCGGCGCTGATCTGGGCGATGGTCTACCCGATGATGGTGAGCGTCGATTTCGCGAGCCTGGGACAGATCGCCGAGCGGCCGAAGGGACTGGTGATCACCCTCATCGTGAACTGGGTGGTGAAGCCGTTCACCATGGCGGCGCTGGCGGTCCTGTTCTTCCAATGGGTCTTCGCCGATCTGATTCCCGCCGAGGCTGCGTTGGAATACATCGCCGGGCTGATCATCCTGGGGGCCGCCCCGTGCACTGCGATGGTCTTCGTCTGGTCGCAGCTGACGAATGGGGATGCTAACTACACCCTGGTCCAGGTCTCGGTGAACGATCTGATCATGGTGTTCGCGTTTGCGCCGATCGTGGCCCTGCTGCTGGGGGTCACGGACATTGTGGTGCCCTGGGAGACCCTGGTCCTGTCGGTGGTGCTGTATGTGGTGATCCCGCTGGTCGCTGGCGTCCTGACCCGGCGGGCCTTGACCCGCTCCGCTGCCCGCTCGGGTGAAGACGCGGAGGGTGCGGTCGCGCGGTTCACCGGGAGGGTGAAACCGCTGTCGATCATAGGACTGCTGGCGACCGTGGTGCTGCTGTTCGGATTCCAGGGACAGACGATTCTGGAGCGGCCCCTGGTCATTGTCCTGATCGCGGTGCCGCTGCTGATCCAGACCTATGGAATTTTCGCGGTCGCCTACACGGCGGCCTGGGCTTGGCGGGTGCCGTTCTCGATCGCGGCCCCCTGCGCGATGATCGCCACGTCGAATTTCTTTGAGTTGGCGGTCGCGGTGGCGATCAGTCTCTTCGGCCTGAATTCCGGTGCGGCCTTGGCGACCGTGGTCGGTGTCCTGGTGGAGGTGCCGGTCATGCTGTCGCTGGTGGCGTTCGCGAACCGGACCAAAGGCGCGTTCCGATCCTGAAGCAGACGATGGCGAAGGTCCTCGGGTTGCAATAGGCTTCCGGGAAGTTTCGCCAAGGAGACAGCCAAATGACCGGAAGCCTGCCAACCGATACACCGCTCTCAGCCGGTTGGCGGGAGCAGCCGAGATACCCCGATCCGCTGATCGAGAGCCTCGATGATAGGTTCACCAAATACGTGGTGTTCAGCGCCGCCGTAGAACGTCTCTACACCGGATGCCGTTGGTCGGAAGGGCCGGTCTGGTTCGGGGACGGACGCTATCTGCTGTGGAGCGACATCCCGAACAACCGGATCCTGAAATGGGACGAGGAAACCGGGACGGTCAGCAACTGGCGTAAGCCGTCTGATTTCGGAAACGGCAACACCCGCGATCGGCAGGGACGGCTGGTGACCTGCGAGCATGGCGGTCGGCGCGTCACCCGCACGGAGTACGACGGCTCAATCACCGTGCTGATGGACAGCTTTGAGGGCAAACGGCTGAATTCTCCCAATGACGTGGTGGTGAAATCCGACGGCTCGATCTGGTTCACCGATCCGCCGTTCGGAATCTTGGGGAATTACGAAGGCCACAAGGCCACGTCCGAACTTCCGCAGGCAGTCTACCGGATCGATGGAGCGACGGGCGAGGCGCACATCGTGGCGGACGACGTGTTGGGGCCCAACGGGCTGTGTTTTTCGCCGGATGAGAAGCTGCTGTACGTGGTCGAGTCGCGCGGAATTCCGAACCGCAAGATTCTTGCCTTTGACGTCAGTCCTTGCGGCAAGGCGATTTCCGGCAAACGGGTGCTGATCGATGCGGGCCCGGGGGGAACGCCGGACGGCATGCGCTGCGACGTGGACGGCAATCTGTGGTGCGGCTGGGGTATGGGGACGCCGGACCTGGACGGGGTGCTGGTGTTTGGGCCGGACGGAACGCCGATCGGCCGGATCCGCCTGCCGGAGCGGTGCGCGAATGTCTGCTTCGGCGGCACCAAGCGTAACCGGCTGTTCATGGCCTCCAGCCAATCGCTTTATGCTCTCTACGTTAACACCCAGGGAGCCCTTGGAGGATGACTTCAAAGCTGCCGATTTGACCTTATGCCGGCCTCGGTCAAGACTATCGCAGCGCAGCATGCCTCTGTCCGATCCTGATCAACAAGGATGACCACCGGTCCCATGGAAGCCAAAATCCAGCCTGCCGTCGCCATGGAGGCGCGGGGTGTCTCGAAGATTTTCCGGGGTCCGGAGGGGGATTTTCACGCGCTCGACACCGTCTCGGTCAGCATCGCGGAAGGCGAATTCTTCACCCTGCTGGGACCATCGGGTTGCGGTAAGACGACGCTTTTGCGGATGATCGCGGGGTTCGAGCATCCCAGTGCCGGACAGCTGCTGCTGCATGGCGAGGACATCTCGGATTTGCCGCCGTACCGCCGTCAGGTGAACACGGTCTTTCAGAGCTACGCGCTGTTCCCGCATCTCTCTGTGGCGGAGAACATCGCCTTCGGCTTGCGCATGCTGGGCCGCCCGAATGCGGAGGTCGACGAGACCGTCGACCGGATGCTGAAACTCGTCAAGATGGAGCCGATGCGCAATCGGCTGACCTCGCAGATTTCCGGCGGCCAGCAGCAGCGGGTGGCCCTGGCCCGTGCGCTCGCGCCCGCGCCGAAGGTGCTGTTGCTCGACGAACCGTTGTCGGCCCTGGACCTGAAGCTGCGCAAGGAAATGCAGATTGAGCTCAAGCGTCTGCAGCACGAGACCGGCATCACCTTCATCTTCGTGACCCACGACCAGGAAGAAGCCCTGACCATGTCGGACCGCATTGCGGTGATGCGCGACGGGCACGTCCTGCAGGTAGGTGCCCCGCGTGAGATCTATGACCAACCCGCCAATCGGTTCGTGGCCAGTTTCATCGGCGAGACCAACTTCCTGCCCGCGACCTCCGAGGGCGTTACCGACACCGGAATCCGTCTCAAAATCGCGGGAGAGCTGTCGGTTGAAACGGATCTGCCCGAAGGTGTCGACCCGAACGGAGACCTCACCGTGGTGGTGCGACCCGAGCATATCGAGCTGCGGGACCGAGGCGCGCCGGACACCCTGG
>CALAHL010000877.1 GCA_937891725.1 uncultured Rhodospirillaceae bacterium
CGGCGGCGGCCTCATGAATCAACGCTTTGACCGCCTCCCGGCGCTCCCGCTCCAGCTTCGGGGTCTTGCGGCCGACCTCCTGTAGGGTTTCCTGCACCACCTGGATCAGCTTCTGAAGCCGCTCGCGCTCGGGTTCCGCCAGGGCCTGGAAATCCTCCGGCGGCATCGCCTTGCCGTCGGGCTGGGTGGGCGCGATGATCAGGCCCTGCTGGGCGCGGACGAGAATCAGACCCCGTTCTCGCGCCTGGTCGGCGACCGTCTTGAACAGGGCCTCGCCGCGCTCGTTGAAGCCGCGATCCAGGGTCTCGCGCTTGACCCGGTAGTCCTCTCCCTCGAATACGGCCGGCACCGTTGCCTTGAGGTCGGTGACCAGTTTCGCCATGCGGGCCTTCAGCTCCACGCCCATCCCGGCGGGCAGACGCAGGGCGCGGGGCCGGTGAGGACGCTCGAAGTCGTGGACATAGACCCAGTCGTCGGCGGCGGGCAGCGACTTGGCCCGGTCGGACAGATAGCTGTCGACCGCCGCGTGCTTGCCGGAGGCCTTGGGGCCGACCACGAAGATGTTGTAGCCGCGCCCGCGCATCCGCGCGCCGAACCGCACCGCCTCCAGCGCCCGGTCCTGACCCACAAGCGTGTCGACCTGCGCCAACTCGCCGGTGGTCTCGAAGGTCAGGTGGGCGAGATCGGTGTGGCGGTAGAGCTGCGCGGGTGACAGCGGATTGATCGGCATAATTGGGTTCCTTGAGGGTCCTCGTTCTTGTCCGAGCAAGTGTCTCAACGGGACGGGTGTCTGTCGAGGGTGGCGCTGTGGGACCCCTCGACGGCGGCCGGCCGGCTTGGTCTAATGCCTTCCAACAAGATCACATTCCCGGGAGAGACACGCATGCCCATCGCCACCATCAACGGCTTCAAGATGAACTACGAGCTGAGCGGCAAGGAGGGTGCGCCGCACCTGCTGCTGTGCAACTCGCTCGCCTCGAACCTGACCATGTGGGATTGGCAGATCGATGGCTTCAACGCGCATTTTCACGTGATCCGCTACGACCGGCGGGGCCACGGCAAAAGCGGCGTGCCGCAGGGTCCCTACACGATTGATGATCTGGCCGATGACGTGATCGGATTGCTCGATCATCTGGGCATCGCCAAGACCCATTTCTGCGGGTTGTCCCTGGGGGGCATGACCGGCCAGAAGCTGGGCGTGCGCAATCCGGACCGGATCGATCACCTGATCCTGGCCGATACCGCGGCCTTCATGGGCCCGGCGGTGAACTGGGAAAGCCGTATCGACTTGGCACGGACCGGGGGCATGGCGGCGACGGTGGACATGACGGTCGACCGCTGGCTGACCAAGCCGTTCCAGGAGCGGGATACCGCCGGGACCGACAAGGTGCGGGCGATGATCCTCAGCACCCCGCCGGAAGGCTTCATCGGCTGCTGTCAGGCGATCCGGGACATGGACCAGCGGGAGGACATCAAGGCGATCACCGCCCCGACCCTCGTCATCTGCGGCGAGGACGATCCGAGCACCACGCCGGAACTGGCCCGGCTCCTGCAATCCTCGATCCCCGGTGCCGAGCTGGTCCTGCTCCCCGACGCGGCCCATTTCGCGAACGCGGAGCAGCCGGAGATGTTCAACAAGGCGGTTCTGGAGTTCCTGGGCGCCGCGTAGGCGTTAGCGGGCCGCCACGATCGCGTCCAGATTTCGGATCAGATCGAGATCGACACGGCCCGCCGCCTCGGTCACCTCGGTTGCAACCCGGAGACCTGAAGCGGCGCGGTTGAGCGCCTGCGTGGGGTCTCCGGTGCGCAGCATGTGGCCCAGAAACAGCCCTGAGAACAGGTCGCCGGTGCCGAAGAACGGCCGGTCGCGCCGGGGTTGCCGGATCACGATCGGCGCGCCGTCCCAGGCCATCACCAGGCCGATTTCGCTCTCCGAGATCGGCACCCCGGTGCCGACCACGATCCTCGGTCCCGCCGTCCGCAGCCGGTCGCGGGCGATCTGCGCCGCCGTCGCGGCGGTTTCCAGATCGGTCACGCCGCATCCCGCAATCCGCGACAGCTCGAACGCGTTCGGGGTGATCACGTCGGCGCGGGGCAGCAGCACCTCCAGAATCCCGTCCTCGACCCCGTCGCGCACGAACACCCGTCCGTGGTCGCCGATCACCGGATCGCACAGCACCACCAGCTTCGGGTCGGCCGCCCGGGCCGCATCCAGATGCGGGGCAATCGCCGCCGGCGTGCCGGCCTCTCCCATATAGCCGGTATAGACCCCGCCGCAGCCGGTCCAGCCGGTCAGCCGTCCGATGCCGGCCAGCAGATCGCCGATCGCGTCAGACGCGGCGATCTTTCCGGTGAACCCTTCCTTATGGGCCGGATGGTTCGAGAATTTGACGGTATCGACTCGCCAGACCTCGAATCCCATGCGTTCCAGGGCGGGCGCCGCGGCGGCGTTGCCCACATGGCCGACCGCCACATGAGAGGAAATCGCGAGGATGGCGGGCAAATCGGGGGACGGGTTTGGTGGGTTCATCGGGTGACTATACCCGGGCGTCCGTCCCGCGCTAGGGTCCGCGCCGCAACCCTCGATCCGGAGTCCGTCCTATGTCTTTCGCCATCCGTCATCCGTCCCGTCCCCGCCGCTCGGTCCTGTACATGCCTGGCTCCAATGCCCGTGCGCTCGAGAAGGCGCGCGGACTGGCCTGCGATGGGGTGATCATGGATCTGGAAGATGCGGTCGCGCCCGAGATGAAGGCCGATGCGCGCTCCAAGATCGCCGCGGCCCTGGCCGAAGGCGGCTATGGCGGGCGGGAACTGGTGATTCGCACCAACGGGCTGGACACGCCGCACGGTCATACCGATCTGGTCTTCGCGGCGACGGCGGGCGCCCATGCGGTTCTGCTGTCGAAGGTCGAAAGTGCGGACACCGTCCGTCAGGCGGCGCGGATTCTGGAGGCCAACGGCGCGCCCGCCGACCTGGCGATCTGGTGCATGATCGAATCGCCGATGGCGGTGCTGGAGATCCGGGCGATCGCGTCGGCTCACCCACGGCTCGCCTGTCTGGTGATGGGAACCTCGGATCTGGCGAAGGATCTGCACTGCCTGCACACGCCGGATCGGCTGCCGATGATCACCGCCCTGGGCCTGTGTCTGTTGGCGGCGCGCGCGCACGGCCTGGCGATCCTGGACGGGGTGCATCTGGATCTGAACGATGAGGACGGCTTTGCGGCCGCCTGCCGTCAGGGGGTCGAGTGGGGGTTCGACGGCCGCACCCTGGTCCATCCGAAGACGATCGATGCCGCCAATGCCGCTTTCGCGCCCGACGCGGCGGCCCTGGCCTGGGCACGTAAGATCACCCAGGCCCATGCCGAGGCCGAAGCGAAGGGGGCCGGGGTTCTGCTGGTCGACGGCAAGCTGGTGGAAGCCCTGCACGTGGCCGAGGCCAAGCGCCTGGTGGAGCTGGCCGAGAAGATCGACGCGCTGGGGTAGGACGCGGCGTTATCGGCAGAAGCTGATCGAATTCTCCGCACAGATCTGTGCGCCGTCGACCCAAGTCGCACCGGAGAGATCGGCGCGGTAGAAATTGGAGCCTCGGATGCGGGCTCCGGTCAGGTTGGCCCCGCGCAGATCGGCCGCGACGAATCGGGCATCCGCCAGATCGGCCCCTTCGAAGGTCGCGTCGCGCAGATCGGCATCGGTGAAATCGGTGTAGCGCAGGCTGGCTCCGGCGAAACTGGTTTCCCGCAGATCGGCGTTCAGGAAGCGCGTCCGCGCACCGTCGATTCCGGTGAACGCGGTGCCTTTCATGACCGCCCGGTTGAAGCTGGCCCGGTCAAGTTTAGCGCCCGACAGATCAATGTTCGACAGCTCGAACTTGTCGAAATTACAGGATCGCCAATCGACCGCCGGGCGGGGCGGATCGGTGCAGGCGGCTGTGGCGGGATGTGGGGCGGCGGCGAGCATCACCCCGGCAAGAGCGAGCGCGATCGTGAGAGGGGCGGCACGATTTGGGGACATGGATCTCTCATGGTGGGCTGATGTGCGTCCTAATGTGGCAACGATGCGCGGAATTGCCATGGCGGCGCAATGTTTGCCGGGTGTGGCGATGCCCTTTGTCGCAAGTCTTGAGGGGAACCCGGACGATTTTCCGGCGTCTTGGCTTTGCAGCCCCGGTATTTGCGCCACCTGTCCTTGCGTATGACGATCATTTCCTGGGGTTTGTGTCCGGGAAACGATGGTCTATAAGATGCGCACCAAATGCGGCACTGCAAAAGGCAGACCCGACCGGGTTCTTCGACGACGTGCCGGCTGTATCGACTGAACTGGCCCTGCCGCGTTGGCTGCGGCCAAGGGACCGTGCCCAAGGGACCGTGCCCGAGTGACCGTGCACGAGGAGAGGATCACATGAGCGCCAAGACCCGCCCGCTTTCACCACATCTGCAGGTCTATAAGCCGCAGCTGACCAGTATCATGTCGATCTCGCACCGGGTGACCGGGATTGCCCTGGCGGTCGGCACGCTGCTTCTGGTGTGGTGGCTGATGGCCGCCGCCTCAGGGCCCGACGCCTTTGCCACCGTGCAGGGCTTCATCGGCAGCTGGTTCGGCTATCTGGTTCTGTTCGGCTTCACCTATTGTCTGATGTATCACCTGTGCAACGGTATCCGGCACCTGTTCTGGGACGCGGGTCACGGGTTCGAGCTGGAAACGGTTTATAAATCCGGCTGGTATACGGTGTACGGCTCGATCGGCCTGACAGTGGTTGCCTGGCTGATCGGGATCGCCGCCCTTTGATCGCTGGATCTGGGACGCAAACTGGCGCGACATGTCGCGAGGTTGGAGAGAAAAGATGAGTGAAAACTCGATGCGCACCCCGCTCGCGCGGGTCCGGGGCTTGGGCACCGCCAAGGACGGTGTCCATCACTGGTGGATGCAGCGGCTGACCGCGGTCGCCCTGGTGCCGCTGGTCCTGTGGTTCGTGGTCTCGATCGCCGGTCTGGCGGGGATGAGCTACGTGGAGGCGGTCGCCTGGATCTCCAGCCCGTGGGTTTCGGTCTTCCTGGTCCTGCTGATCGTTGCGACTTTTTACCACGCGCAATTGGGTGTGCAGGTGGTTATCGAGGATTATGTGCATAACGAGCCGGTGAAGCTGGCGGCCCTGGTGGCGCTGAAATTCGCAGCCATCATTCTCGCGGTCGCTGCCATCTTCGCGGTCCTGAAAATCGCATTCGGAGGCTGAGGCCATGGACTCCTACAAGATCATTGATCACGAATACGATGCGGTCGTCGTCGGCGCCGGCGGTGCCGGTCTGCGCGCGACGCTCGGGATGACCATGGAGGGGCTGAAGACCGCCTGCATCACCAAGGTGTTCCCGACCCGCAGTCACACCGTCGCGGCCCAGGGCGGCATCGGTGCGGCCCTCGACAACATGGGTGAGGGCGACAACTGGAAATTTCATATGTACGACACGGTCAAGGGCTCCGACTGGCTCGGTGACCAGGACGCGATCGAGTACATGTGCCGCAACGCCATCCCGGCGGTGATCGAGCTGGAACACTACGGTGTGCCGTTCTCCCGGACCGAGGAAGGCAAGATCTATCAGCGCCCGTTCGGCGGTCACACGCTGGACCACGGCAAGTCGATGGCCAAGCGCGCCTGCGCCGCCGCCGACCGGACCGGGCACGCGATTCTGCACACCCTGTATCAGCAGTCGCTGCGCAACAACGCCGAGTTCTACGTCGAGTATTTCGCGCTTGACCTGATCATGGATGATACCGGCGCCTGCGTCGGCGTGATGGCGATCGACCTGGCAGACGGCTCGATTCACCGCTTCCGCTCGCACCAGGTGGTGCTGGCGACCGGCGGATACGGACGGGCCTATTTCTCCTGCACCTCGGCCCACACCTGTACCGGTGACGGCAATGCGATGGTGCTGCGGGCCGGACTGCCGCTGCAGGACATGGAGTTCGTGCAGTTCCATCCGACCGGTGTCTACGGGGCCGGCTGTCTGATCACCGAGGGCGCGCGCGGCGAGGGCGGCTACCTCACAAATTCCGAGGGCGAGCGGTTCATGGAGCGCTATGCGCCGACCGCCAAGGATCTGGCGTCCCGCGACGTGGTCAGCCGGGCCATGACGATCGAGATCAACGAAGGGCGCGGGGTCGGTCCGAACAAGGACCACATCATGCTGCATCTGGAGCATCTGGATCCGGACGTGCTGTCGCACCGTCTGCCGGGCATCTCGGAGACCGCACGGATCTTCGCGGGCGCAGATGTGACCAAGCAGCCGATCCCGGTGCTGCCGACCGTGCACTACAACATGGGCGGTATTCCGACCAATTATCACGGCGAGGTCCTGTACCCGACCGCCGACGATCCGGATCGGGTGGTCCCCGGTCTGATGGCGATCGGCGAGGCCGCCTGCGTCTCGGTGCACGGCGCCAACCGTCTCGGCACCAACTCGCTGCTCGACATCGTGGTGTTCGGCCGGGCCGCTGCCCACCGGGCCGCCGAAGTGGTCGAGCCGGGCAAGGGTCACAAGCCGATGCCGGCGGATGCGGGTCATAACGCCCTGGATCGTCTGGACAAGATGCGCCACGCCAAGGGCGACACCAATTCGGGCGAGATCCGCCTGAACATGCAGCGGGCAATGCAGACCCATGCGGCGGTGTTCCGGACCGATGAGCTGATGACCGAGGGTCTGACCAAGATCCACGATGTCGCGAAGTCGATGGACTCGATCGGCCTCAACGACCGGTCGCTGATCTGGAACACCGATCTGGTCGAATCGCTGGAGCTGGACAACCTGATCGGCCAGGCGATCGTGACCCTGACCTCCGCAAGCGAGCGGCAGGAAAGCCGGGGCGCGCATTCCCACGAGGACCATCCGGATCGCGATGACGAGAACTGGATGAAGCACACGGTCATGTGGCTGGACGAGAACAACCAGACCAAGACCATGTACCGCGATGTGCACATGACCACCTTGTCGAACGAGGTCGAGGTCATCCCGCCGGCGGCGCGGGTTTACTGATCCTGTCGGCCGGGCACCGCGCCCGGCCGGTTTGCTTGAATTTCAGACGGAACGGACGTCCGGAGAGCTTTCATGGCCGAATTCACCCTCCCCGCAAATTCCAAGCCCAAGATCGGGAACACCTATCCCGCTCCCAGTGGTGCGAAGCGGACCAAGACCTTCAAGATCTACCGCTATGATCCGGACAAGTCCGAGACCCCGCGGATCGACAGCTACACGCTGGACCTGGACGATATGGCGCCGATGGTTCTGGATGCGCTGATCAAGATCAAGAATGACGTCGACACCACGCTGACCTTCCGGCGGTCCTGCCGCGAGGGGATCTGCGGGTCGTGCTCGATGAACATCGACGGCACCAATACCCTGGCCTGCCTGAAGCCGATCGACGAGGTCAAGGGCGAGGTGCACATCTACCCGCTGCCGCACATGCCGGTGATCAAGGATCTGGTGCCGGATCTGGCGACGCCGTATGCACAGCTCGCTTCGGTGGAGCCGTGGCTGCAGACCAAGACCCCGCCGCCGCCGAACCAGGAGCGGCTGCAGAGTCCGGAGGAGCGCGAGAAGCTCGACGGGTTGTGGGAATGCGTGCTGTGCTTCTGCTGCACCACCTCGTGCCCGAGCTACTGGTGGAACGGCGACCGTTATCTGGGCCCGGCCGTGCTGCTGCAGGCCTATCGGTGGATCGCCGACAGCCGGGACGAGTTCACCGGTGAGCGTCTGGATGCGCTGGAGGACCCGTTCCGCCTCTATCGCTGCCACACCATCATGAACTGCACCAAGACCTGTCCGAAGCATCTGAACCCGGCCAAGGCGATCGCCGAGATCAAGAAGCTGATGGTGATGCGCCAGTAACAGTGGCGCCTATCGGATTGATGAAGCCGCCCCTCGGGGCGGCTTTGTCGTATCCGGTTGCCGACATTGCCATCGTTTTGCCGCTTGCCTATGGTCACCTCAGCGTTTCCATGACGCTGAAAAGGACATGTTCATGACCCGCCTTCCCAAATCCCCCGCCGCTTTGACCTGTGTCGCGCTCGCGCTGGCCGTTGTGGCGGCGCCACTGTCCGTTGCCCGTGCCGAAGAGCACGGGCGCCCCAAGGTCGAGATCACCCGGTCCGGAGTGGCCGATGACGAGGTGACGTTGGAGCTGTCGGAGGAGGCCTGGGTCGAGACCAGCACCGCGACCGTGCGCCTGGCCGCCGATCTTGCGGTCGAGAGCGGCAGTTTCGGAGCGGCCCGCGCCAAGCTGGAAGCCGATCTGGCAGGCTTCGTCGAGGGCGCGGTCTGGCGGATCGTCGATTTCCGGCAGCGCGGTGAGGATTCCGGTTTCGAACGCTGGCGCGTGGTCGCCGAGGCGCGGATCGCCGAGTCGGCACTGGCCGATCTGCCGGAGAAGGCCAAGGCAGCCTCCGGGCCGGGCCGGGCGCTCTCGGTGGCGGAGGTGGACTACACACCCACCCGTGACGAGCGTGAAGCCACCCTGGCGGCGCTGCGGTCCGCTTTATACGCCCGTATCGCGGTGGAGACGGCTGCGCTGAACGCGGCCTTTCCGGACCGGACGTTCCGGGTGCGGATGATTCAGCTGCTGCCGGAGGGCGGCCCGGTGATGCGTCCGCAGATGCTGATGCGCAGCGAGGCGATGGCAAGCGATGCGGCGGCGCCGAAAGCCGCCGGTCTGGCCGGGGCCGAAAAAGCGATTCTGACCGCGTCGGTGGTGCTAGCCGCCTCGGTCGAGCAGGGGGAGAAAAGTGAATGAGCAAGGTGTTGATCGTGACCGGCGGATCCCGTGGCATCGGGGCGGCGGTCTGCCGTCTTGCGGCCAGGGACGGCTGGGACGTGGCGGTGAACTACGCCGGCAACAAGGCGGCCGCCGAGGCGGTCGCTGCCGATGTGCGGGCGGCGGGACGCAGGGCTTCGGTCATCCAGGGCGACATGTCCAAGGAAGCCGACGTGATCGCGCTGTTCGAAAAAGCTGAGGCGGAGCTGGGTCCGGTCACCGGCCTCGCCGCCAATGCGGGCGTCACCGGCAAGATCACCAAGGTGGCCGATATGTCGGTCGCGGCCATGCAGGATGTGGTCGGCCTCAACGTGATCGGCCTGATGATCCAGAACCGCGAGGCGGTGCGGCGCATGTCCACCAAACTCGGCGGCAAGGGCGGGGTGATCGTCAACACCTCCTCGATCGCGGCGCGTTTGGGGGCACCGAACGAGTTCACCCATTACGCCGCCTCCAAGGGGGCGGTCGACAGCTGGACCCGGGGCATCGCCCGGGAAGTTGCTGGTGAGGGGGTGCGGGTCTGCGCCGTCGCTCCGGGCATGATCGACACCGACATCCATGCCACGGCCGGGGCGCCGGACCGGGCGGCCCGGCTGGGCAAGACCGTTCCGATTGGCCGCGCCGGCAGTGCCGAGGAGGTTGCCGAGACCATTGTCTGGCTTCTGTCCGACAAGGCTGGCTACACCGGCGGCGCGATCCTCGAGGTCAGCGGCGGGCGGTAGGCGCCGCCCTCGTTCCAGATCCGCCGCTTCAGATCACCGACGGCTCAATCTGTTGGGCCGTCGGGGTGGTCATCCGGAACGACGGGCGATCCAGCAATCTTAGGCGCAGGGCCGCGAGCTTCGGGTGAGCGGACTGCCAATCGAACTCCGGAAACCGGAGCGTCAGGTAATCCGCCGTGCAGACCGCGGCGATGTCGCCGAGCCCGAACTGCCCGCCGACACAGAATCCGGTCTCCGGCACCAGCCGCTCCAGTTCCGCCATGCCGCCGGTGATCTTGCGGAACTGCCGGTCGAGCCAGGCGGCGCTCCGGTGTTCGGGCGCACGCTTCATCTCGAAGAAATGCAGCACGAACGCGTCGCAGACGCCGTCTCCCACAACCTCCAGGCGCCGGGCCGCAAGCCGCTCGATCGGATCGGTGGGCATCATGGCCGGGCTTGGATGATGCACCTCGAGCCATTCCAGGATGTAGCTGGACTCGAACACCGGTTCGCCGCCCTGCGGCCCGGGGCCGTCCGGGATCAGGATCGGGATCTTGCCGAGCGGATTGTGGTGCCCGGTAACCGTGTCCGCGTTCCACGGCACGGTGGTTTCCAGCTCGAACGGGATGCCCTTCTCGTGCAGGACGATCCGGACTTTCCGGGCATAGGGGCTGGGGGCGGCGCTGATGAGTTTCATGACCCGAGGATAACCAATCCCCCGCAAAAGAAAACGGCGCGAGGATCGCTCCCCACGCCGTCTCGTATACCGAGTCTGTGGCGAATCAGTCGTCGGATTTGGCGGACAGGTCTTCGCCGGTCTCCTGATCGACGACCTTCATCGACAGCTTGACCTTGCCGCGATCGTCGAAGCCGATGACCTTGACCTTGACGCTGTCGCCTTCCTTGACCACCTCGGCGACGGTCTCGGGGCGGCGGTCGTTGGTCAGCTGGCTGATGTGCACCAGACCGTCCTTCGCACCGAAGAAGTTCACGAACGCGCCGAAGTCCATCACCTTCACCACCTTGCCGGTGTAGATGTGGTTCAGCTCCGGCTCGGCAACGATCGAGTGGACCCAGTTGTAGGCCGCATCGAGCGAGGACTGCTCGACCGCCGCGATCCGGACCTTGCCGTCGTCCTCGATGTCGATCTTCGCACCGGTGGTCTCGCAGATCTCGCGGATGACCTTGCCGCCCGATCCGATGACTTCCCGGATCTTGTCGACCGGGATCTGCATGCTGACCATCTTCGGGGCCGTGTCGGACACGCCGTCACGGGCACCGGTCAGGGCCTTCGCCATCTCACCCAGGATGTGGATCCGGCCGTCCTTGGCCTGACCCAGGGCGACCTTCATGATCTCCTCGGTGATCGAGGTGATCTTGATGTCCATCTGCAGGGCGGTGATTCCGGCCTCGGTGCCGGCGACCTTGAAGTCCATATCGCCCAGGTGATCCTCGTCACCCAGGATATCGGACAGGACGGCGAACTTGTCGCCTTCCTTGATCAGGCCCATCGCGATACCCGCCACCGGTGCCGGCATCGGAACGCCGGCATCCATCATCGACAGCGAGGCGCCGCAGACGCTGGCCATCGAGGAGGAGCCGTTCGACTCGGTGATCTCGGAGACCACCCGCATGGTGTAGGGGAAGGCTTCCTTGGTCGGCAGCAGCGGCCGGATGGCGCGCCATGCCAGCTTGCCGTGACCGATCTCGCGACGACCCGGAGAGCCGACCCGACCAGCCTCACCGACCGAGTAGGGCGGGAAGTTGTAGTGCAGCATGAAGCTCTCGCGGTATTCGCCCTCGAGTGCGTCGATGATCTGCTCGTCCTGGCCGGTGCCGAGGGTGGTGACCACCAGCGCCTGGGTCTCGCCCCGGGTGAACAGGGCCGAGCCATGGGCCCGCGGCAGCACGCCGACCTCGGCCACGATCGGCCGGACGGTCTTGGTGTCGCGTCCGTCGATGCGGTTGCCGGTGTCCAGGATACGGCCGCGGACGATGTCGCTCTCGATCTCCTTGAGCAGACCCTTGGCGGCTTCCTTTTCCTTCTCGTCTTCGATGGTCGCCATCGCCTTGTCCTTGGCGGCGGCAACCTTGTTCTGACGCTCGGTCTTGTTCGGCTCGTCATAGGCGGTTTCCATGTCCGCCTTGCAGGCCGCATGGAGACGCTTGCGCAGATCGTCGAGATCCATCGTCGGCGCCGGCAGGTCGATCGGCTCCTTCGCGGCGTTCTCGGCCAGGTCGATGATCGCCTCGATCACCGGCTGGAATTCCCGATGACCGAACATCACCGCACCCAGCATGATCTCTTCGGACAGCTGCTTGGCCTGGGATTCGACCATCAGCACGCCTTCCTGGGTGCCGGCGACGATCAGATCCAGCTCGCTTTCCTTGGTCTGCGCCTGGGTCGGGTTCAGGATGTACTTGCCATCCATGTAGCCGATCCGCGCGCCCGCGATCGGACCCAGGAACGGTGCGCCCGACAGGCACAGGGCCGCCGAGGTGCCGACCAGTGCGGCGATGTCCGGATCGTTCTCGAGGTCATGGGCGACCACGGTGCAGATCACCTGCACCTCGTTCTTGAAGCCCTTGACGAACAGCGGGCGGATCGGGCGGTCGATCAGCCGCGAGGTCAGGGTTTCCTTCTCGCTCGGACGGCCCTCGCGCTTGAAGAAGCCACCCGGGATCTTGCCGGCCGCGTAGGTCTTCTCCTGGTAGTGAACGGACAGCGGGAAGAAATCCTGGCCCGGCTTCGGCTGGCGGGCGTACACCACGGTGCACAGGACGACCGTGTCGCCATACCGCACCAGCACCGAGCCGTCGGCCTGACGGGCCATCCGCCCGGTCTCCAGGGTCAGCTTGCGCCCGCCCCAGTCGAGTTCTTTACGGAAAATTTGAAACATTCATCACATCCTTCATTGGGGATAGGTCGGTCCCGTCGCATCCCGCTGGGGTCCGATGGCGCGCTCGCCTCTGTCGCGAACCCCAATCCACCCAGATGGGCGATCAGCTGCCACCAATACCTAAAACCGCCAACGGCGCGATGTCGGCGGCGGATCTCTCAGCGGTGCGGTTTGTGGAAAATGGACGCCACCCTTGGTGTCCCTCGACCGTCCCTCGGTTCCTAGTCATCAATCCTTTTGCGCGCGCGTTCCATGCCACGAACGGGCCTCCGGGTCAATGCAGGTGGGGGCGTAAGACGCAGAAACGCGCCGCCTCGGATGAGGCGGCGCGTTCCGGTAACGACGAGCGTGTCCGTGATTAGCGACGGATGCCCAGGCGCTCGATCAGGGTCTTGTAGCGGTCGACGCTCTTGCCCTTGGCGTAGTCGAGCAGACGGCGACGCTTGCTGACCATCATCAGCAGCCCACGACGGGAGTGGAAGTCCTGCTTGTTGAGCTTCATGTGCTCGGTCAGATTGCTGATCCGCTCGGTCAGGATCGCGACCTGCACCTCGGGGGAGCCGGTGTCCCCTTCGCCGGTGGCGAATTCTTTGATCAGTTCGGCTTTGCGTTCGGCAGTAATCGACATCGTGGTACTCCTATAGGTCAGAGGTTCAACACCCTCACCGGACGAATCAGCCCTTCCTCAATCCGCGCGATGGCGACCGGAACCCCCGCCTCTGTGGCGTAGACCGTGTCTCCCTCGCGAAGATCGCCAAAGCGTGACCTGTCCGCAGCGCGGAACACGGGAACGCCTTGACCGTTTCGGAGCGTGCTCGCCTCGGGTCCCATCAGGGCCAGCGCCGGGATGTCGTCCAGCGCGGTCTCGACGGGCCGCAGGTGCTCGAAAGCCGCCGGGTTATCCACCAGTGCGGTCAGGGAATCAAGGGAAATCGCGTCGTCTTCGGTAAACGGCCCGACCCGGAGCCGACGCAGATCGGCGATATGACCGACGCTGCCGACCGCAATCGCAAGGTCGCGGGCCAGCGCACGCATATACGCACCCTTGCCGGACTCGACATGAAAACGGGCGTGGTCCCGGTCGATCATCTCCACCAGCTCGAACTGATGGATGGTCACGACCCGGGGCTGCAGGGCGACTTCCTCACCGGAGCGCGCGATGTCGTAGGCGCGCTCACCCGCGAGTTTGATGGCGGAATATTGCGGTGGGGTCTGTTGGATATCGCCGACGAAGGCCTCCAGCGCCGCCTCGATATCGGCCACGTCGGGCCGCACGTCGGAGGTGGCGAGCACTGCGCCTTCCTTGTCGTCCGTGGTGCGGCTTTCGCCCCAGCGGATGACGAAATCATAGGCCTTGTCGGTGTCCATCACGTAGGGAACGGTCTTGGTCGCCTCGCCCAGCGCGATCGGCAGGATCCCGGTCGCCAGCGGGTCGAGGGTGCCGGAATGTCCGGCCTTCTGGGCGGCAAACACCCGACGCACCGCAGACACCGCCTGGGCCGAGCTGATGCCGGACGGCTTGTCCAGAATCAGCCAGCCATGGACCGGATTGCCCTTCTTACGCCGCGCCATCCTTGTCTCCCGCGTGTTCGTCGTCGTCTTCGTCGTCGCTTTCGGCGGCCGCCACATCGGCCCGCACCCGGGGATCCTGCAGCAAGGCATCGATCCGCATCGAGGTGTCGAACCCGGTGTCGCGTTTGAAGACCAGACGCGGGGCGTATTTCATGTGGAGCTCGCGGGCCGCGATCCCGGACAGATATCCCGCCACCCGGTTGAGCGCGTCCTGCAGGTCCTTCTGGGATTCGGCGTCGCCGCCGCCCAGCGGCACGAACCAGACGCTGGCCTGGCGCATGTCCGGCGAGACCGAGACCTCCGAGATGGTCAGGCTGGTCTCGTACAGCAGCGGGTCGTGGATCTCGCCCCGCTCGAACGCGCGGGACACCACCCGGCGGATTTCCTCGCCGACCCGCAATTGCCGCTGGCTCGGGCCCTCCCGGTTCTCGCGACCGGAAGCGTTTTGTCGGTTTGACATCTTGTGATCTCCAGCCGGGCCCGGATCAAGGTCCCCGTTCGCGAAGACGGAGACCGGACAGGCCAGGGCGTCAGACCCTGGCCGTGCCGATCCGGATTGGAAGAGACGACAGCCGGGATCAGCTGTTCGCCGCTTCCTGCTTTTGCACCTCGTCGAGGGTCCGTGCGACCTCGGTCAGCTCGAAACACTCGATCCGATCGCCCTCGCGGATGTCCTCGTAGTTCTCGAAGGCCATACCGCACTCGTAACCCTCGCGCACCTCCCGGACCTCGTCCTTGAAGCGCTTCAGGGTCTTCAGCGTGCCCTCGTGGATCACCACATCGTCGCGCAGCAGGCGGACCTTGCAGCCCCGCTTGATGGTGCCGTCGGTGACCATACAGCCCGCGATCTTGCCGGCCTTGGTGATGTTGAACACCTGACGGATCGAGGCGTAGCCGATGAAGTCTTCCCGGATCGCCGGCGCCAACAGGCCGGACAGCAGGCCCTTCACGTCGTCGATCAGGTTGTAGATGATCGAATAGTAGCGGATCTCGACCCCATCCCGTCGGGCCATATCACGGGCCTGCGGGTTGGCGCGGACGTTGAACGCGATGATCAGGCCGTCCGAGGCCTTGGCAAGCGTCACGTCGCTCTCGCTGATACCGCCGACCGCACCGTGCAGCAGGCGCGGCTTGACCGTCTCGGTTTCCATCTTATCGAGCGAGCCGCGGATCGCCTCGAGCGTGCCATGCACGTCGGTCTTGACCACCAGACCCAACTCCCGGGTCTCGCCGGCCTGGATGGCGGACAGCATCTGCTCGACCGTGCCACGGGCACCGGCGGTCGCACTCTTCTCGCGCATCACCCGCTGACGGTAATCGGAAATCTCGCGGGCCCGGCTTTCGTTCTCGACGACGACGAACTCGTCACCGGCGAACGGCGTGTTCTGCAGACCCAGAACCTCGACCGGCAGAGACGGGCCGGCCTCGTCGATCTGCTCACCCCGGTCATTGACCAGAGCCCGCACCCGGCCCCATTCGGCGCCGGCCACGAACACGTCGCCATTGCGCAGGGTGCCGCGCTGGACCAGCACGGTCGCGACCGAACCCCGGCCGCGCTCAACCTTGCTCTCGACCACCACACCTTCGGCGCTGCGGTTGGCGTTCGCCTTGATTTCCATGACCTCGGCCTGCAGCAGTAGGGCTTCCTGAAGCTTGTCGAGGCCTTCGCCGGTCTTGGCGGACACGTCGACGGCGAGCACGTCGCCGCCCATCTCCTCGACCACCAGATCATGCTGCAGAAGCTCGGTCCGCACCCGTTGCGGGTCCGCACCCGGCGCGTCGATCTTGTTCACGGCTACGATGATCGGAACCTTAGCCGCCTTGGCGTGGCGGATCGCTTCGACCGTCTGGGCCATGATGCCGTCGTCGGCCGCGACCACCAGGATCACGATGTCGGTGCAGTCCGCGCCGCGGGCCCGCATCTCGGTGAAGGCGGCGTGGCCCGGCGTATCGATGAAGGTGATCCGGTCGCCGGAGGCGATCTCGATCTGATAGGCGCCGATATGCTGGGTGATGCCTCCGGCCTCACCGGCCGCGACA